>JBDTPK010000497.1:0-3006 GCA_039932735.1 Nitrospirota bacterium | reverse complement strand
GTTTTTGAGCCGTAGGCGAAAGCGAAAAAGAGCCTTGCTCCAGCGATCGACCTCCTGAAAAAAGACATGACGGTCGACAAGCCGGCCAGGCTAGAACGGTCCACATCGCTTCCATCGAAAAAATAACGAACCTCCAATGTAGCCGGTGACCGTGTGAGCCGGCAAAGTGAACAAGACGAAGGCCACAGACAAACCAAAGCGCCTATGGCTGCGCCCAATACATCACCGATGAAATAACCTCGTCGGCAGAGCAGAAACCCGCAGCAAGCGCTGCACAACCATCCCCTGTGCCGGAACCCAAACAATTACAGACGCCAGCCGATGAACGAATCGCCGGCACCGTCGCACAGGCCTTCAGCGCTCGTGCCTTGTTCTACAGAGGAGCGCCAGACCGAATCGATACGCACTCAATGGCCAAAGAGCAAGGACACGCCATAAAGTCTTAGACAGAATCGGCCTCCTGAGCAGACTGGCCTGAACATGCACGGGAAGGACATTCTCAATTGGATAAAGCAATGGGCACAGCCACCCAACTCAGGACTCTAGCAGGCTGCGGAAAAACTCGGTGTATACACAAGACGCTGATGGAATCTTCCCTATGGCGTCAATGTCACAATAGTTTCAGGATGCTCAAAAAGGCTGTCAAGCATGGCCGCAGCGAGCGAAGAGGCGAGGCGTACGCTTCGGTACGTTGAGTCTCTGAGCGATGCGAGAACGCCGCTGGCGGACTTTTTCAGCATCCTGCTAGGATTCCGCTACAGCATTGTAACTCGGGGAACGGATGGGCAGGAGAGAGAAGTGGATACGACAACGACGTTGAAGAGTAGACCGTCGGGAGTTCTCACCGTGGAAGCCAATCAGGAGGCTTATCTTCAGGTCTGGAAGACCGTGGGTTCCTCACCGCCGTAATTGCTCTGGCCCGAGAAAGAAACCGGTCAAAGCCCTCTGAAATTGATCGCTGGTCGACGGCAACAGACTCCTCTGCCAATGGAGAGTGGGTCTCTCATCCTGAAGGCTCGTCTCTTCCGAGTCCCGCCCAAACCAATCACGAGGCAAGAAGGGGCGATATACGAGAGGCCCTCTTCCAAGTAATTCCAAGAGCTTATCACACCAAGCGGACCAACTGGCTCACAAGAACGCGCACCTACGTCGTCAATCAAGATCCTTTCGCAACCGCACAGCTCGCCGTCGATATCATCCTCAGCCTGTAGCCGCACTGGCATGGCTTTAACCCGGACCATTCATGAATACCTGCTACATCGCCCAATCCTCTCACATTGGCGTACTTAGCCTGGTAACTTTGCCGCGAGAACATCGACCTTCTCGATGGACGGCGGGGTAGCGAGCAACTCACCGGCCTTTGCCATGAGTGCCGCTGCGACCCGGCCAGTTAGATGAGCCTGACGGCCTGCCTCGTCCGGAAAGGCGTCGAAGATGCCGAATGTGGACGGCCCCAAGCGGATTCCAAACCATGCCGTGGTGGCGGGTTCAGCCTGCACAATCGAAAGACCGGAGATGAGAAAATTCTCGACCTCTTTCTCTTTCCCTGGCTTGGCTTCCAGACGAACGAACAACGACTGTGACCATACCGTGCCTCCTGTGTTGTGTGCGTATGATATCTTCGCTATACGCTATGGTTGACGCTCAACAATTTGTATGTACTGACCGGCCTCTACCATGAAACAGGCCTGACAATTTCCGGGTGGCGATCGTGTCGGTTCAAAGACTCTTCGACGGTATTCACATGGTCGGATTGACCTGGGATATCGACCGGCAGAGTTCCATGATCGTTGCGAGGGGCTTAGCCCTTGCGTCAGGAAGTCCCTGGGCCTCGCACACCCTTTCTGTCCCATTCAATACGTATGAGGGGATCCTGTCACTCCCCACACTCTTTTATCTTCCGCTCCTCTAACACCTCAAGCGCTTCTTTTTTAAGGGTAATTTTCTCCGCTTTCTCATCCCCAGGAACGGTACGGTCCACGTCTAGTGCTTCGGCATATAAACGAGCGGCCTCGACACAGGCTTTACTAGGAGCCGATTTTGAATCACATGCCGCAATGAAGATTGTGCACGCGAGCGCAGCGATAGCAGGTATGACAAAGCGTGTGGTCATTGTGTACATCCTCCAATATTAGACGCCTAACGACTGTGTAGACTGAGCGCCATAGTACGCAAAATAGGACAAATATTTCCACTATGATTGTCGTGATGATTCAAAGACGTTTCAACGCCATCTAATTGATAGCCGAATCGGCGCGTATTTACTATGGATGGGCCAACCACGATAGATTGTGAGTATCTGAATTCTCGTCGACAGTCAGAGTTTTTACGACCGCCATCCGCACCGCGTTAACGATCTTGGAGCCTTCCGACTTTTCTTTCGATCGCTCTCTGTAGTTTGTCTGCGGCTTCGGAGACATCCATCTCGATGGTCGCATCATAATGAGCGTCACGATCAAGTCCCATTGACAGCTGGAGCCTCATTCATAGGTCGAGCCATAGGTCGAGCCGTCTTGACACAACCTCATGCGCGGTAACGGTTTGCGCGACCGCTCCTTGCGGTGTGCCCCGCATCGGGGAGCCCGTACCACATGTCCCGCAGCCTGCAGGGGGAGCGTCTACGTAGTAGGAACGCGTTCCGCCGTGCTCGGTGTGCCAGCCCTCGTGGACATACTTGATGGCCCAGGCTGTGTACCGGGTCTCATATAACATCATCACAATACGGGAGGCCTCATCCACGGGCACTGCGCCTCCCCAATGCGCGTCCGTGACGCCGATCCTGCCACCCCGCCACATCCCTCGGCATTGACGTGCCCACTCCAGCGATTGTTAACTGCCGCTGCTGCCGCCGAGCATACAGTTCTTCAAGCCGCATCCGTCTCACCTCCTGTAAGATCCTCGCCCGTGTCATCGTGGCCCTCCTTGAGGGCGCACCCTCAACCGGACAGATCACGTGCTACAAAAAACGGACAAATGATGCGCTATCTACAAAGAGATATCTTATAT
>JBDTPK010000496.1:0-3006 GCA_039932735.1 Nitrospirota bacterium | reverse complement strand
TCGCGGGCCGTGACGAGTTGGGGTACGTTCACCAGCCTCGCGAGGTCCGCTGGTTGCCCTGCGCGAGAACTCACATTCACGACTTCCTCCTCACATGCGCGGCGACGGGCTCGCCAAGGTCTGCAAAATTTTGTCGAAGGGCTTGTTGAATTTCTCGACGCCGTCGTCCTCTAGTTGCTGCGTCGCGTGGCCGAGGCTGATGCCCAGTTCCGGCAATCGCTCCAAAACCATTCGAGCTTCGTCAATATCCTGTTCGAGGCGCGCGTTCGGATTGCCGTGGTCACGGTACGCGTCGAGGGTTGCAAGGGGCACCGTGTTCACTGTATCCGGTCCGATGAGTGCCTCCACGTATTTCACGTCACTCTCGCCCGGGTTCTTGGTGCTGGTGCTGGCCCAGAGCAGGCGCTGGACCCGAGCCCCCAGAACGGCCAGTTCCTTGAACCTGCCGCTCCAGAACAGCTCTTTGTAGATTTGATAGGCCATTTTTGCGCTGGCAATAGCCACCTGCCCGCGCACCTTTTTCGCGAGGTCTGCCTCCTTGCCGCCTTGCACGATGACTTCTTCCAGCAGCGGATCTATCAGCCCGTCGATACGGCTGACAAAGAAACTGGCCACCGACGCCACATGATTCACAGGCTTTCCCTGCGCCGCCCGTGCGGCAAGGCCTGCAAGGTATGCGTCCGCCACCTGTCGATACCGCGGCAACCCAAACAGGAGGGTCACGTTGACGTTGATGCCCTCACTGATGAGTACTTGAATGGCGGACAGTCCCTCGGTCGTGGCAGGGACCTTGATGAAGACATTGGGCCGGGCCAGCCTCTTCCACAACCGGCGCGCTTCCTCCACCGTGCCGTTGGTGTCATGGGCCAGATGAGGGTTGACCTCCAGGCTGACATAGCCATCCTGGCCGTCCGTCTTGTCGTATAGCGACCTGAACTCGTCGGCGGCGCTTTGCACGTCGCGCTGGCTGAGCGTTTCATAGATCGCGTTCACCCCTTTCCCCTCCAAGGCCATGGTGCGAATTTCCTCGTCGTACTCATGGCTGTCGACGATCGCCTTCTCAAAGATGGAGGGATTCGAGGTCATCCCCCGCAGGCCGTCTTCCTCAATCAGCCGTCGGAGCTGTCCGCTGGTGATCAAATCGCGTCGGATGTAGTCCAACCAGAGGGATTGGCCGAACGTCCCTAATACCTTCAACGGATTGGCGTGCATCATCGTGTCTCCTTGTGTTCCAGTTCCGCCACTTTCGCCAGGCGGCGACGATGACGCTCGGCGCCACTGAATCGGGCGGCGAGAAATGTGTGCACCAATTCCGACGCGAGTGCGTGCCCGACGACGAGCCCCCCAAGACAGAGCATGTTCAGATCGTCGTCCTCGACACCTTGGTGCGCCGAAAAGGTTTCATGAATCAGGCAGGCCCGGACCCCCGCCACTTTGTTGGCGACGACCGATGCGCCGACACCGCTTCCACAGATGGCCACGCCGCGATCCACCTCCCCGCGAGCGACAGCGCGAGCCAACGGCACAACAAAATCAGGATAGTCATCGTCCGACGTTGGCTGGCCGTCGCTAAAATCCATGACATCGTAGTCGGCGTCGCGCAGCATCCTGGCCAGGTGTTCCTTCAAGTCATACCCTCCGTGGTCGGCGGCGACCCCGATGCGTTTCGGCGCCATTGGCGACACAGTCATGAAATCAGGCCTCCTTTCGTTTGACCAACGCCATGGCTCGTCGGCACACATTCTCCACAGTGAACCCATATTCGTGCATGACCACCGGCCCAGGAGCAGACGCGCCAAAACGGTCCACCCCGATTATGTCTCCCTGGTCCCCCACGTACCGGTGCCACCCCTGCGTCGCACCCGCTTCGACCGCGAGCCGCGGGCGGACCGACGGAGGAAACACTGAGTCGCGATAGTCCTGAGGTTGGGCTTCAAACAATTCCCAGCAGGGCATCGACACGAGGCGCACGGCGATGTGCTGCTCCTGCAACACCTCTCGCGCTGCCACGATGAGGCCGACCTCCGAGCCGCTGGCGATCAAGATTACGTGCGGGCTGCCCTGCGGTGCATCGGCCAGAATGTACGCCCCCAGGCGAAGATTGTCCGCCGACGCATAGTGCGACCGGTTGAGCGTCGGCACGTTCTGCCGCGTCAGGATCAAGGCCACCGGCCGGTCCCGCGTTTCGATCGCCACCCGCCAGGCGACCGCGGTCTCGTTCGCGTCGCCGGGACGAATGACCATAAGCTGGGGAATCACCCGCAGACTGGCAACCTGCTCCACAGATTGATGGGTCGGGCCGTCTTCACCCAGTGCGAGGCTGTCATGCGTAAACACGTACACCACTTGAATCCCCATCAACGCGGCGAGTCGAATCGGCGGGCGCATGTAATCGGAGAAGGTCAGAAAGGTCGACCCGAACGGAATGATCCCTCCATGCGTAGCCAGGCCGTTTAAGATCGCCCCCATCGCATGCTCGCGAACACCGAACTGGAGATTACGTCCGGCATAATTCCAGCCGCCGCCAGCCGACCCTTGCAGATCGCCGACCGCCGTGGTGGGAGATTCAAAGTTGCCTGCCTCAAGCAGTTCCGTATATGTGGACGGATTCAAGTCGGCCGAGCCGCCGATCAGGCCGGGGAGGTTCTGGCTGATCGCTTGCATTATTTTTCCCGACGCGACGCGGGTGGCCAGGCCTTTGGCATCGGCGGGGAATTGCGGCATCTGCGAGTCCCAGCCTGGTGGCAATTCTCCCGCAATGAGGAGGCGCAGTTCCCGGGCGAGTTCAGGATAGCGCTGTTCGTATGCCGCAAACTTCTCGTTCCATTCTGCTTCTGCTTGCCGACCACGGTGAACAGCTTGACGACAATGCTGCTCGACTGCGTCCGGAACAAGAAATAGAGGTTCGACGGGCCAACCGAGGTTCTCCTTCGTGAGTGTGACTTCTTCTTTGCCCAGCGGGGAGCCATGCGCCGCAAAGGTGTCTTGCTTATGGGGCGACCCATA
>JBDTPK010000495.1:0-3008 GCA_039932735.1 Nitrospirota bacterium | reverse complement strand
AGTACAGGTCTCTCTTGCCGTCCGATAGACACCAATGCAGCTCGTTGATCGCACGTTCGGGAGGATATTTCTTCCAATGTGATAACGATTTTTTGTCGATTGGTCGCAGCCAATCGCACGGGTGAAACGCACCTGCATGCTTCTGGATCCATGCACATGCGCTAGCATCCTCAGTGCGCAGCTCTGCGAACCAGTAACCGAGATCGCGGTCGTTGAGTTCTTTCGCATCCTTTCGCTCGATCTTGGTGTAAGCTGGATACTTCAGATTTCCAGAAGACATAGGGGTAGTGACATCAGGTTTGGCCGGATTAGCATAGCGAGAGGAAAATGTCCTATGCTGCTTCAGTATACTATCCGGCATGATTGAAGGGTTTTTCAGCATGTCTATCCACGCTGCAAAAAAGGTTTGAATGCCATGTTTATGATCGAGCTTAACAAGGGCATTTAAAACAGAATCTCGGAGCGAGAGTCGGGCATTTCCTTTTTTCGAGAGTGTGACGATTCTCTTTTTGATTTGATTTTCGAAGAGAATCCACCACCGAAGCTCGGTCACCCGAAGTATCTTCACTGCACCTTCCATGAGCACTGGGTTGGTCGACCGGAAATTAATGGCAATGCCTTTTCCGTCTTTCGGTCGCTGGACATCCCGACTTACTAAATGCTTTTCGAGCGCCTTCTGAAAATCATCGGCTTTCTGGATTTCAAGCCTTAGTACGCGTAGCTCGTTTCCCAATTTATTAGCCGACTTGGCAAGGCGATGGTACTTCGAGAGCAATTTTTGGTGCTCGTTCTTCATCAACAGCATAGTCTCGCGGCTATCCGCTATGCCCGTGCTCCAATCGATAAACCCGCCATCGACCGCATCGCTCATCGACCCTTTTGCGCGTCCATTGCCAACATGCTCACCAAAACCCAGGTTAGCAATCCTTTGCTCCATCTGGTTGATCTTTAAATACAGAGCACATTTCTTCTCGAATTTTTCCTTCTCTTCGTAAAGAGCTTTCCGGTAGTCATCGCCTCCGCGCTCCGTGAGCAGGTCCTCGATTTCTTCGGTTCCAACTCCCCAAGCCAGTCCCTCATGAAGAAGACTGACAATTACGCACGCCAGTTCAGTTGCGAGCGTGACCTGTAGCGGTCCTCGTTCTGCAGGATCGGAAACTTTTTGGATCGCCCTCGGCAGTCCGATCTCTTGGAAAACATCAATGACAAGCGGGAGTGTGTAGCCGTGTAGGCGTTGGTAGTAGAGTTTGGCCGGCATGCCTAAGTATAACACGGTTTCAAGATGATCTAGGTCGTATCCCGACGCCCGCATCCAGGCATGGGGCCAGCGTTCACGCCGCACTCGTCGTTTCCGTGGAACTCGCTGCCCGCAAATCGATGATTTTCCGTTCTGCCTGCTCTTCATACCAGTCCAAAGGCATTGTAACGCGATCCGCCGCTTTCGCATATGCTCTGTGTACCGCTTTGCTTCCATGGCCGAGATGGGCCATCGCCTCGCGCTCCGGCATCCCCGCTTTTTGCGCCCGCTCTGCCCAAGCGTATCGGTAAGAGTGCAGGACGATTCCGTTGGGCAATTTCGCTTTGACCCGTTTCGTCCAGAAGTAGTTGCTTCGTTTGCTCTCCTTGAGGGTGCAGAGGTGAGGAAAAAGTGGACCCGAGCAGGGAAGTTGCCTCAAGGTCGATTCCAGAGCTGCCCCTATGACCAGACAGGCGTTCCCCTGATCGGTGGACTGGAGCTTCTTTCTATCATAGTAGATCCGGCGACAATTCCAATCGATGTCACCGGCATCCAGGCTGGCAATGTCTGATTGACTCCCACCTGTATGCCACAACAGCTCAAAGAATTGGCGGTATTCCTCATTTGGAGTGACCCGGAGAACAGCTTCATGTTGTTCACGGGTAATCCCCTTGCGGCGGCCATAGCGGATTTTTGGCCAAACCTTCCTGGACAGGACGGGTCGTAGGATCCATTCGAGGTCGAGCGCCCTGTTGTGGACGATGCGTAGCTGCACGTTCGTCGACACCCCGGCTCTTGGGTGAGCAAATACGGCCAGAAAATCGGCGGAACTTGTCTCTACAAGACGAAGGTTCATCAGCGGTAGTGCGGGGGCACTGCGGATGAACTTCTGAAATCGCTCCTTTGTGCTGCCCGTGTAGGTCGCGTCAATGAGGCTTGCGACATCCGCCCAGGTCCGCTCGCCGAATTTGGGATCCTGAGACTGCAAGTAGGCTTTCGCTAGTTCCCGACTCAGGATGGGCTGGGCATGGGAGTCATTCTTGGCACTCAATATCCTTTTGGCCTCCACTCGATCTTTCGTGGCCAAGCTTTTGCGAGTACCAGTTAATCGGTCTTCGGCATAGAATATGCCGTTGGCGCGGCGGTGGAGGCGGTATTTGCCCTTCATTTAGTCCCCTCCAGGCCATTCAGGATTCTCAAACGATAAGAGTGGATCGTCACCCCCGGTTCCATTCTGGCCATGCGACGGAACTTCGTAAACAATCTCTGGATTTCGCCGGGCGATCCACCAAGAAGACAAGCGAATAGGGGGCCAGAATTTCCCGTTCGGTTGACGTCCTCCGCAGACAAGCTCGCGAGCTCGTATGGACGACCTCCGTTATGAAAGAGGAGACTCAGGAAGGACCGAAATTCGGAACATTTGACCTCCTCAAGGATTCTTTGGTGCTCGGCATCGGTTATTTGGAGTGTTTTTTTCAGCATGGATTTTCGTTTGGTCATGCAGAAACTCTACCGAAGCCCACGAAAAGCTGTTACCGAGCAGTCGAGGAGTAGTGACCTCCTTGAGCGCGTGTAAAGCGACTTCGCCTCCCAGAAGGGACAGTTTAAGGGACACTTGGCCAAAAATCGGCTTTTTTGTCGTCTCAGAAAAAACGCCCGCTCCTGTATCGATGAAGGTTGGCGGGCGATTTTGAGACATGGCGGAGGGGGTGGGATTCGAACCCACGGATCCTTGCGGATCTCCGGTTTTCAAGACCGGTGCAATAGACCA
>JBDTPK010000494.1:0-3010 GCA_039932735.1 Nitrospirota bacterium | reverse complement strand
ATGCCTTTCCCCAGACCCATAGTTGATAGTATAATCATAGGCTATTGAGCGAACCTCAGAAAACGGGGTTAGTGGGTCAGTTTGAATTCAGCTATGCCCCCCTCATGTCAATTTCATAATAGATTCTATGACTCACGGACTCGGTTGAAGGGTGTTCACTATTGACCATATCCTGTTTCGAGGAAATGCTACTGTGCTACTCCAAACTGACACACTGCCGAACGGGGGACATCGCCCGATGGATCGATGGGTCGCGCAATGGGGGAATCATCTCCGCATTCAGCAGAAGGTGTGGGTGGTGCTTCTGCTGCTCTGCGTTCCGCTCAGCGCAGGTATTGCTATTCACCTGTATTTTGTCCAACAGTTGCTTGTGCTCCAACAACAACGACAAGAAATCATGTTGGCTGAAGAGCAGGTACATGTGCTTGGGCGACTCGCCATTGATATTGAAGATGGCTTTCGCGGCTATGTGTTGACGCAGCAACCCGCCTTTCTTGCTCCACTGATGGAAGCAGACTCAAAACTCGACCAGGCATTGTCGGATGCCTCAGCGTCACTTGCGAGACTTTCGGGTTCTCCTGACAGCCTCGCGATGATCGAACAGCAATTGAAAGAATTGCTACGATCAAAACACGAATTGATTGCCGACATTCAGAAGGGACCGGAAGACAAAACGCTCGCGTATGTGCGCTCGGGAGAAGGGCTCCGACGTTCCGGTCTTCTCCGCGAAAGTGTCCGGGGTATCGAAGACCGCCTCGAGAGCCAGCGAAATTCGTTGACCGAGCAAGCGGATGTGTTGTCGCAACGGACGTTTGTCGGACTATGGATCACGCTCGCCGGTGTGGTTGTATTGGGATGGGTTGTCTCGCGCCTATTGGCACGCTCCCTTACGGATCCAATCACGCGGCTGCAGTCCGTCACAGCACGGATCGGAGCCCAAGTCGATGTGGCTGAGATCACAGAGTTATTGGCCAATAGCCGAGAGGCAAAGGACGAGCTTGGTCAGTTGGCAGAGGCATACTTGGCTATGGCTTGCCGCATAGAAACGAACATTCAAGAGATCAAAGCGCTCGATAAAATTGCCCAGGAGATCATCACAATTGGGTCTGACGATCCGGAGGAGGTTCTCAGACGCATTACGGATCGGGCAGCGGAATTGATCCAAACGGATGTCTGTCTGGTGCTCCTACGCGAGGATCGAGCGAGTTGTTGGATCGTTGAGGCAGCCTCCGGCGGATGGAACGATCGTTTGAAGAAGTGGAACATCCCGTGGGAAGAGCTTCCCGTCAGTATTCAGGCGTTTGAAACGCGTCAGTCGGCTACCGGCAAATGGGTTTGTCCGAATGAATGGCCACACATGGACTGTCCTCATTTGACCGGAAACAGTGTGCTGGCCATTCCGCTGTTGGCGCAAGGGATTTCGTTCGGTGTTCTGTCGTTTCTGAACGAGCGCCCGCGGGTAGCACATGAGTGGAATCTTCGCCTGGCTGAAGGATTGGGCCAAGAGGCGGCGACGGCCATCACGAATGCGCGGCTACACGCAGCGGCAAAGCAGAAGCAGCAGGAGTTGGTCACACGCCTTCGACAACTCGATCATCTTGCGGAAACGTTGGCTCATGATCTCAAAGGGCCTGGGGCTCGCATGGAAGAACTTGCACGGTTATTGGCCCAACAGGACAGTGGGCAATTTGATGATCGGACGAAGCGGTGGTTATCGCTGATCGAAGAGAATGGAAAGGATCTTGTACGGCGAGTGGACGGGATCTTGACCGTGGCTCGCTTGAGTGCTGATCAAGAGGACATCACAGCTATCGATACAACTGCGGTTGTTCGTCAGGTATTGGACGCCCGAGCTGAAGAGATCCGACGGCTTCGTGCGGTGGTGCAGGTTGAACCAGGATTACCGCTCGTCGCCTGTCACGGCGTCTATCTCCAGCAGCTTTTCGATAACCTTGTCTCGAACGCGTTGAAATTCACTCGTGAGGGAGAGTCACCCGAGGTAAAGATCAGTGGACATGTCCAAGGGGAAATGGTGGTTTTCTCTGTTAAGGATCATGGGATTGGGATCCCTATGGCCCAACGCACTCGAGTGTTTCAGCCCTTTGTCCGTCTGTTGATGTCTGACGCAGCAGGCGATGGGATTGGTCTGACCATCATCCAGCGCATCGTGGAGCTGTATGGCGGCAGAGTGTGGATCGACGGGGCCGAGGGGTCAGGCTGCACAGTCCAATTCACGGTCCCGAGTTTTCAAGAGCAAGCGGGAGCTTTGAACCTCAGAATGCCGGCCTTGAGGGATCATGGTGTAGTTGATGTCGTCCAGCGAGTGGCTCTGTGAGGAAAGGGGAGACGGTGACACGTAGTGGCGTTGTTGACTTGCGAGCGACCAAAACCAAATCTAAAGCGCCGTTCACGATCCTGATCGTTGAGGACAACGCAACGGATGTTGAGTTGATGCTGCACGCCCTTGAATCGGCAGATCTGAAACCGCTCGGGGGAGATTTCGATATGGAGGTTCGCGCGAAGGCAGAAGGGGCCTTGCAATTGCTCGAGGAACGCGCCGTCGATCTTGTGCTGACGGACATGATGTTGCCAGGAATGGATGGGCTGGATCTCGTCAGCCGCATTCAACGGATCGATCCACACTTGCCGGTGCTGGTAGTGACGCGAATGAATGCGGTTTCTCTCGCCGTGGATGCGATGCGGCGAGGCGCCTTCGACTATGTGCTGAAGCCGGTCAATGCAGAGGACTTGGGAGTGCGACTTCATCGGGCGATTCGAATTTCAGAAATCCTGCGTCGACATTCAGTGTACGAACAACAGGACCGGCAGGAGTTTACCGCCAATAGTTTCGTGGGGAACGGCGCCGCATTCGAGCACATTACGCGGAGTATTCGTGAGGCGTCCCAGGGCCGCTCAACGGTCTTAATTACCGGCGAAACCGGAACGGGAAAGGGAATGATTGCACGGGCGATCCATCAGCAGAGTCCTGAGCGTGATCGGCCGTTTCAAG
>JBDTPK010000493.1:0-3016 GCA_039932735.1 Nitrospirota bacterium | reverse complement strand
CTAGCGCTGAGGTAAAGTAAAACATGGAAACTGTATGACGGATAGTCAGAGGGAGGAAGCCACTGGGTGAATTCTGGCAAACGGTGGGAGCGTATCGGTGTACTACCGGGGTGGCTGAGCTTTTTCTATTTTCGCCCAGGCATCCTTGAGTGACACAGTGCGGTTGAATATCAATGTGCCGGAGGCCGAATCAGAATCGGTACAGAAGTATCCCAGGCGCTCGAATTGGTATCGAGTGCCGGGCACTGTCTGCCGCAAACTGGGCTCAACCATACAGCCTATGATTCGCTCCAATGAGTTGGGGTTGAGATAGGTTGTCCAATCATGGTCTGGCGGCACCTTTGCCATATCCGTCACCAGGAGAGGGTTATAGAGTCGGACTTCGGCTTTCACCGCATGGGCTGCCGAGACCCAATGGATGGTAGCCTTGACCTTGCGTTGTTCCTGGGAAGCGCCGCTCTTGCTTGTGGGATCATAGGTGCAATGGAGTTCAGTGATCTCACCAGTCTGCGGATCTTTTGTCACCCCGACACATTGAATGATGTAGGCGTACCGAAGCCGCACTTCGCGTCCTGGGGCGAGCCGGAAGTACTGTTTGGGTGGATCTTCACGGAAGTCGTCTTGCTCAATATAGAGGACGCGTGAAAAGGGGACACGCCGCGACCCTGCAGACGAATCCTCAGGATTGTTGACGGCGTCCAATTCTTCGGATAGATCCTCGGGATAGTTATCAAGGATGATTTTGAGCGGCCGCAACACGGCCATCACTCGTGGCGCGCGCTTGTTCAGGTCTTCGCGAATAAAGTGCTCGAGTAGCTGTATCTCGACTATGGCCTCGCGCTTGGCTATGCCGATATGGTCGCAAAAGGCTCGAATGGCCTCCGGGGTATACCCGCGGCGACGCAGGCCTTTGATCGTCGGCAGTCTTGGGTCATCCCACCCGCTGACCAGTTTCTTTTCGACCAATTCGAGCAGTTTCCGTTTGCTCATGACGGTATAGGTCAGGTTCAGGCGAGCAAACTCGATCTGCTGTGGTCGATGCGGCGCTTCAGCCTGATCAATGACCCAATCGTAGAGAGGCCGGTGATCTTCAAATTCCAAGGTGCAGATGGAGTGCGTGACTCCTTCGATCGCATCCGAAAGGGGATGGGCATAGTCGTAGGACGGGTACAGGCACCAGGTACTTCCTGTTCGATAATGCGGCACATGTCTGATGCGAGTGAGGACTGGGTCGCGCAGGTTGATATTGGGTGATGACATGTCGATTTTGGCTCGAAGTACATGGGAGCCGTCGGCGAATTCCCCTGCGCGCATGCGTCGAAAGAGGTCAAGGTTTTCATTGACGGAACGGTCGCGAGATGGGCTGTTCGTTCCTGGCTGAGTCAGGGTGCCGCGATAGCTGCGCATCTCCTCCGCCGTTAAGTCATCGACATAGGCTTTGTCCTTATGGATCAGTCCGACGGCAACGTCGTACAGCTGCTCGAAATAATCCGAGGTAAAAAACATGTTCCCATGCCAGTCGAAGCCCAGCCATCGGATGTCGTCCTGAATGGCCTGGACATATTCAGGATCTTCAGTGGTCGGATTGGTATCGTCGAATCGCAGGTGGCAAATACCGCCTGAAATGTCGTTTGCCAAGCCGAAGTTTAGGCAGATAGATTTCGCGTGCCCGATATGGAGATAGCCGTTCGGCTCAGGTGGGAAGCGCGTGACTACTCGACCACCATGTTTGCCGGTTGCATGGTCGGCGTACACGATGTCGCGGATAAAGTTTGACGCGTCAGTCGATTCAGACACGATAGAGCAATGACTCCTTTGCGGACAAGACCTGTGCAGCCTCGATCGTTGCGGGCTGTTCTATCACAAGACTGGTAGACGAGAGAAGAGCTTATTCCGAGAAGGGAAGACATTGGAGCGAACCAGGCACTATGCGGTTTGGTGAGTCGGCATCTGCATCACGCTGAAGTATTTCTGTGCGATGAGATGCCCTTCTCTCCGCAGGCGAAACTCGTAATGTCCTGGAGTGGAAAGACCAGTGAGGGGATATTGATCCCGAAGTCGGAAATTTGAAGGCGGTCGACGATGGCAATATTCGGAAGGGTGGCCCAACAGACGAGCTGTTCGTTGTTGAGGCAGATCAAATCAAGGTCGAAGTGATAGGTCTCTCCGGCATCGGTGAGGCAAAAATACAATCCCATTTGTGAGTGTCGGAAGGGAAGGCTCACGGCCTGCAGGTGGGTGAAGAGGCCAATGAGGTTCTTCTTGGTGACGCTGTCCTCGATAGCCTGATCACAGACCAAGAAGGCGTGCACGCTTGGATTCACAATGTCTGACAGACTGCCATCGTACGGGAGTCTTGCATCCTGTCATAAAAGATGGGTTTTTCAACGAGGAGCCAGGGTGGACGACGGCGATCACTCCCTTGATTGTAGGGAGTGGACACGCATGAATTGACGCTGAGGTCTCTTGGAAGCCGATTATCCGATCACTGCTGCGCTGCCGCGGCTTTCCGCTACATCGCCGAACAGCGTGATACCGGTGCCGATGCGGCAGTAGTGTGGACTGACAGTGACTAATTCACCTTTATGGGTACAGAAGCACCCCGCGGTGATGCGAATTTTTCTTCTCTGCGTGAGACAGGCGTCGAGGACCGTGTGTCCAGTTGTTCGATCTATTACGATGACGGAAGGAAGGTCGTCAGGGGTTGGTTCGCCGTTAGCATTTACGTTGATGGTGAAGCGGTTCGCGCTATGTGCCGAGAGCGCATTCCGTCGGATATGGCCGACGCGGGTTCCCTCCTCATCGTACAGGTCCATCGTCAGGAGTAATGCCAATGGTTGGGGTTGCATTTCCAACACAACTTGCTCCTTGCCTTGAAACTTGACGACGCCGTTCGTATTTCGAAACACATTCGAGCCGACGTACAGCTCAAGGCCCTGGTCGGGCATCTCGATGTCGATAAGTTCCGGAGAGTCTGTGATGCCGATCGTTTTGATTTGGAGCGGGTTGTTCATGT
>JBDTPK010000492.1:0-3030 GCA_039932735.1 Nitrospirota bacterium | reverse complement strand
CGTTCAAAAGACGGACGGCATGAGGTCATTCGGCCGTTGTCCGCCGTAGGGGAGAGCGATCTCGCCCAGTATGCGGAACTGCGCGCGTTTCCCATGATCCCCTGCGATCTCTGTGTCTCATAAGAGGATCTCAAGCGGAAACGAGTGAAGGAGTTCTTGTGCGAATGGGAACAGCGGTCACCTGGTTGTACAGACAGCCTATTCGCCGTTGACATTTCTCCTGGACCAACAGCTATTCGACTTCGTGTGCCTGTGCGCATCTGATCAGACGGAAGGGCACGAAGGCGCCTGGCTCGGCTACGAAAACAATACCTGATCGGCGACCCTCTCCTCAGTTACTTCACCAAGGCACTCGATTCCATGAGAAAGACTCCAGGACTCTCGCGAGAAGGAGTCGGACTCGCTATGGCTTGAGTTTTGCAGAGTACAACTTGCGAAACTTGGCGACCTTCGGTGCCACCACCGCCGTGCAGTACCCTTGGAATGGATTTCGAGAAAAATACTCTTGATGGTACGGCTCGGCTTCGTACCAGGTCCCAGCAGGAGTGATCTCCGTCACGATCGGATTGGCATAGAGCCTCTCTTTCGTCACGGCAGCCATCACCTCCTCGGCAATCTGCTTCTGCTCAGGTGTATGGTAGAAAATTGCCGACCGGTATTGGGTCCCGGCATCGTGCCCTTGCCGGTTAAGAGTCGTCGGATCGTGGATGACAAACAACACTTCCAGTAACTCGCGATAGCTGACGACTGCGGGATCGAAGGTGATGCGTATTGCCTCTGCATGGCCCGTTCTGCCGCTGCATACTGCTTCATACGTCGGATGATCTACCTGACCACCCATATAGCCGGACTCGACGGCTACCACCCCATTCATCTGGTCATAAACCGCTTCGAGGCACCAAAAGCACCCGCCGGCTACGGTCGCAATATTGCCTCCAGTCTGTGCCGAAGATACGGTTTGTCCCATCTGATAATGTGGTATGTGAACGAGTCGTGGAACGCTCCACGTTGTTTCAACTCTTCCTTTTATTTTATACCATAAGGCAACAGATGTAGCGACCAGTTCCGTAAACAGGCAGGCCTTTTGAGACCTACGATCTCGGAGAGACGCTGACGCTATCTGAATCTAACGAAGGAACGGAGGGGATAAGAAAGGCTACGTCTTAAGGTCCTCGTCGAGAGTGGCAATGACCCCCTTAAGCTTTGCCTCATCATCAGACTGAATTTTCGTGAACTGGAATCCAAACATCTTGGCCTTAACCCACCGCACTTGGGCTTGGTCGATCCGCAAGGGCCAGTCAAGCCCAGGAACATAGATGCGGCACTCAAACGTATCCCCTACGACGACCGGAAAATCCGTTTCGATCATACAGCCGCCGATAGAGAGATCCATCGTCCGACCTTGGCCTTCCCCTTGTCCACCCGAAATGGTGCTTCTGAACTGTGAGGTAAAACGAGGCTGCTGACGTTTCTCAATAGCAGGTTTTTCTTTGATTGCGCGCGGCTGGGGTGGGGTCTTACTTGAACCATTTTTATTCTTCACATGAGCCATGCTTGGTGTGCTCCAATCATACCATGAACCCTGGCTCGCTTATGAGGAGCCAGGGTTCCCTAAAAGCCATGAATCGCTCGGCTACTTCTTCACATTCAACAATACATGCCCACGACGATTCTGCTCATAGCAAGATTCCGCGGAGTCCGTGCAGAAAGGGCGAGCCTCGCCATACGACACAATCCCCACCTGCTTGGGGCTCACACCCAACTCAACCAGATAGCTACGCGCAGTCTTGGCTCGCTTATCCCCCAACACGATGTTGTAGTCGGCCGTGCCCCGTTCGTCGCAATGACCCTCGACTCGCATCATCGCTCCAGGGTGTTCCTTGAGCCACTCCGAGTCGTGGTTCAAGGCTTCCATTCCCGCATTTGATAGCGTGTACTGGTCATATCCAAAAAACACGTCCACCAGGCCTGCTTCAATGGCGGCTTTTTCCTCTTTGGTTATTTCCGCACGCTGACGGGCCGCCATCCCCGAGGGGGACAAGGACACGATAGCGCCGCCCTTCCCTAAACGCTCTTCTGAGGGATTTTTTGAGAACCCGGTGAGCTTTTGCCCAGCCACTGCTGCTGTCTCCCCATCGGACTGCAGCCATTTCATGCTACAGCCTTGACTAACCAACAACACGAGCCCCATGGCCGCCACGATACCTGCTTTCATTGGTTTTCCGGTCATGATCATTCTCCTCTTATTGAGATATTGTCGAACCTGTATACGTGAAATATAGCATCTGAATGAAAATGAGGTATTTCTGCGGTTCATCGCCAATCGATTTGAATTGTCAATCTCTTGGAGATGGACCCCGAGGGTGGAGATGGCAGGTAGTGGGAGGTATCAGAGCGGGTACCCTCGTTTGACAAGCGACAATAGTGAGGACGTGCAAGAAAAGATTTAGAATTTGACGGACCTGCGATCGGCCCATCGAGTTGGACGCATCACGGTGCTTAGCGCGGCTACAGCGCAGATGAAGGCCAACATGGTCAGCCCCACCATTAGAAGAAAACCAGCCCGGACATCATGGAGAACTACATGATTCATTATGGGCCCCTCCTCTTGGTGACTGTACCGTAATCCACTCAGCCAACCAAAAAAACACACCCAAATACCGTGGAATTCTGCTTCGTCGACCAACGGCCACAAGCAGGGGCAGTGTCTTGTCCAGGTCTGCCGCCGCCCTCGGTCTAGAAACCTCCTGCTGTCTTGCCTATAGCATAGCACCATTCAGACACGCCATTTAGACTGCTTCTTGATGGAAACGTACGGTCGTATAGTCGCGAAATCTATGCTGCTTTTGTGGGAGGCGATCGCGCGAAACGGCCAGTAGATCAGTTCCAAGATACTGATATTTTATTGGTTCCATTGGGACTTCACAGGGTTGAGTTCTAACTCCACGTGCAACACGAGAGGCCCTGATGGGCGCAGGTGTTGCCATGTTAAAACACTGCGACACACACGTGCGTGCAGAAGACCGTGAG
>JBDTPK010000491.1:0-3030 GCA_039932735.1 Nitrospirota bacterium | reverse complement strand
GTCCTGATGTCGATGATGAGATCGTTCAGGATTTCGTGTCTCGGATGGACCCCGAATACTTTGAGCGATTCCAACCAGACACCATTGCACACCATATTCAGCTTGCCAGTCGGCTGACACCGGACCACCCCTGCGAATTATCAGTGGTCGACAAACGAGCGGGGCGATCGGAAATCAGCGTCGTTGCCTACGATTACTTTTCAGAATTCGCAGCCATCTGTGGTGTGCTCTCAGTCTTTGGACTTAATATTGAAGAGGGTCGGATCTATACCTTTATGGAAGCCACACCCCCTTCCTTGTCGGCCGGCCGATCTAAAGGCCGGCCCGGCCTCAGCCGCAAGAAAATCGTTGATGTCTTCCTCGTCCATCCCCTAGACCGCACGGGCTTTCTCTCACCACAACACAATGCCCTCCGACAGACGGTCAGTGAGATCGTGCAACTGCTGGATGCCGGCCAGTTCGAAGAGGCACGCCAATACGTCAACCGCCGACTCGTTGAACGATTGGACAAGCAACGGAGCGCCTTCACCGGCCTGCTGGATACGGTGCAGATTACTTTCGACAATACCCAATCATCGACAGACACGATCATGGACATCCAATCGGATGATACGCCGGCCTTCCTTTACGCGCTGGCGAATGCATTGGCTATGCGCAACATTTACATTACCAAGGCCCAGATCGAATGCGACGGCACCAAGCTGCATGATCGTTTCCTTGTCAGGAATCGCGATGGGCAGAAACTGCTCGACCCCGCCGATCAGCAGCAACTGCGGCTGACCGCCGTGCTCATCAAACAATTCACGCATGCCTTGACCTGGGCTTCCGACCCGGCGAAGGCGCTGGCATCATTCGACCAGTTCCTGGATCTCATCGTGAAAGACCAGGGCAAGAAGGGCAAGAAGGGCAAGAGCCAGGCGCTCGACTTCGTAAGCGATAAAAAAACGTTTCCTTTGCTCGCGCAACTGCTCGGCGCCAGTGACTTCTTGTGGGAGGATTTCCTCCGACGCCAGCACGACAACCTCCTTCCGCTACTTACGGAATACCGGGATGCACTTCTGATCAAGCCGCAGGCGACCCTCCGGAAAGAACTGGGCCTTCTGGTCAGGCGAGCCAAAACAAACGAAACGCGAAAAGACGCGTTGAACCGGTTTAAAGACCGTGAGATGTTCAGGATCGACATCAAGCACATCGTCGAACCCTCAAGTAATTTCCCTGACTTTTCGCTAGCGCTCACGGAATTGGCAGAAGTCATCATGGAGCAGAGCGTCGTAGATTGCAGCGCCAAGCTGGAGAAATCGTATGGGCGTCCACGGCTCGCGAACGAGAAACCTTGCCCCTTTGCCGTCATGGGGCTCGGCAAATTCGGAGGGCGAGAGCTCGGCTATGCCTCGGACATCGAGGTCCTGTTCGTCTACAGTGGATCAGGTACCACGAACGGGAAGGATAGAATTGAAAACAGCGAATACTTCGAACGGCTGGCGCAGGAACTATTGGGATGGATCGAAGCCAGGCAGGAAGGCATATTTCGCATTGATGTCCGGCTCCGACCGCACGGGGGCAAAGGCGCATTAGCCAATGCTTTCAAGGAGGTCTGCCGATATTACAGTCCAACCGGACTTGCCGCCCCATTCGAGCGCCAAGCCCTGATTAAGTTACGACATATCGCCGGCAACTCCACACTGGGCCATCGACTGGAAGCACACCGAGACTCCTTCGTCTACGGAGACGCGCCTTGGGACATTCCCACGGCGCTGGAGCTCCGGAGACAACAGCTCAAGCAACTGGTCGAGCCGGGAAAGATCAATGTGAAGTATAGCGCAGGAGGACTCATTGACATTGAATATGCCACGCAATACCTACAAGTAATGCATGGGCACAACCACCCCACCCTGCGTACGCCGAATACCCTGCAGGCACTCGCCGCACTGGTCAATGCAGGATTGGTAGCACGCGCAGATGGAGCAGGCCTCCGGAAAGCCTACGTCTTTATCAGGATGTTGGTCGACGGATTGCGCATGGTGAGGGGAAACACCAAGGATCTTGTGCTCCCTCATCTCGATTCGGAGGAATTCGTCAGCCTTGCACGCCGCGTCGGTTACACGAGGGATGACTGGCGGGCAGGGGCGCACGAATTGCAGTACGATATCCAGCAGCACATGACACTCATCAAAACCTTCTTCGAAAGGACGTTCGGAACGTTATAGGAAATAACGCACGCGTCACTCTTTTGCACCGAGAGCGCGCGCCCTGAAACATTCACACTCTCACGCCTAGCTGCCTGCCACAATGTGATCTTCCCTCAAAATCGCCTAGGCGACGACGTCACTCACGAGTCATGAGAATTTGCTCGGGAACTTCGTCACCAGTGCCGTGGTCAACGTATCCGCAATGACGTAGGCATGTTGTCGCATCATCGGCCAGTTTGCCCTTGGAGGCGCGAGTTCCTTTTCCTTGTATTGGTTGATTTGGAAAATATGATGGGCTGAATGCACCTTGCTCAGACCACGAATGATGTCTTTCTGCAAGTAGGGATTGAGATGGCTAAGGAAATCGTCGATGTCATCGGCATTGGATCCCAGGCGGGCAAGCGAGGCATGCTGCCGGCGTTTATCTCTCGCGACAGTGGCTTCCGAGTATGCTTGGATCGCACCATAGTTGATGTTCAACAGGTTCAAAAATTCCTGCGACACGGCTTCACCATAGAATGGTGTAATCGTACTCGCGATCTGTTTCTCATATGCCCCGACTTCTTTCTCAACGGAATCCCGCTTCTCCTGATTGTTCGCCGCGTTGTTCGATACGGCGTGCTGAATCCAAAAAATGTGCCCGACCCAGAGATCGCGAACGGCCTTCCTCATCTCTGCTACAGGGGTTGGATTCACATCCCAGTCTGCTAGCGGTTCGTAGCCAAAGCCCCCTAGGCCAATGAGCGAGAGAGCCAAGACGGCGATAAACTCATGTGTCTTACTCATAGTGGCTTATCCACTTAACTCAAGTTAACCCTACCTATTGTGGTGAGTCCCTCAC
>JBDTPK010000490.1:0-3031 GCA_039932735.1 Nitrospirota bacterium | reverse complement strand
TTCCGGTCATGAGTTCGCCATAGAGTGTTATAAAGGACGTTATCACACTCTAACATAGAAGGACGAGGAAGTGCTATTTACGGACCGCGCACCTAACGAGGCAAGGATCGGCATCCTTATCGCCTCCGTCTCCGCGGGGAGGTAACGCCGGCATTCCAGGAATTCGCCTGCCCCCAAGCCCGCTGCCGCAAGACCAACGGCGAAGCGAACCAGACACGCAAGAAAACAAGGATAAATTACGCTGTCACAAGTCAAAGAACTCCTCATCGATCAACTCCAGGACCTCCTGCACGCCGAAGGGCAACTCCTGCCGCACCAGGGAAAATGGTGGAGGTCGCGAACAGCCCGAAGCTAAAGTTTCGAGAAACATTTCATCCAAACCAGGGACAGGTCGAACGCCTCCGAGCGATCTTCGAACTCCTCGGCGAGAAGGCCGAGCCGAAAGCCTGTAAAGCAATGATGGGTCTCGTCGCGGAAGGCGAGGATACTACCGACGAAGGGCGAGAAAAGGATCCGACAAGCGCCGACTTTGCGCTGATTCGAGGCGGCACAACGCGTCGAGCACAATTAGGTCTTCGCCTACGGCACCGCCCGATGTCTGGCACGGCAAGTTGGCGAGAACGAATGCGCCAAGCTCCTCTCGCACACCCTCGGTGAAGAAGAGAGCACGGACTATCTCCTGACCGCAATAGCCGAACTGCTGCTACAGCAACTCTCGCTGGACGACATCGGTGTATACGTCAACCTTGAAACCGTCAGCGTAGGTGCCGAAGCTGAGTCAGCACGCAAGAAACGCGCGACAAGCAAAAAAAGAACGCTGCGTAAAGGAGGAAACAGGAACGCCTCTTTGGTGAACTGTCCGGCGTCGTCCCGGCGCACCCATTCCCGGGGTTGCGGTTGCTATTCTTCGGGAGTTTCGCTCAGCATTGCCTTGATGATGGCTGCCTGTTCTCTTTTTCGGCGGCCTTGCTGTATGGCATGCGGTCCGAGTTCTGGTGCAAGATTTTCGGCGATATCGGCTGCCTCTTCGAGGGCAACGATGGATGCCCAGAGTGTCCGTTCGACGGTGTCCTGGTGTTCGTTGTCCATTGCTAGTGGTGTGTAGCGGTGGCCGACGCGGCAGGAGTACTCGACGATTCTTCCTTGTCGTTCTTCGGAGATTGGGCCGCGGCATTCCGGACACGTGAGAACCGTGGGTTTCTTCTCCATGCGCTCTTCTCCTTTCGTGCTGTCGCGCTCGGTGCTCGCGAGCCTGGAGATAAGGGTTGGTATCGCGGCTAGGGGTAGTACGTGATCGACGTCCACGCGCTGCAGCGCGTTCTCGGGCATGCTTGGATTGAAAGCCGTCGTCGGGTCTTGCGCAACTGTGACCCCACCCTCTCGCTTGATCGCGGCAAGACCGGTGACGCCGTCATCGAGAGCGCCGGTCAGGATCACGCCCATCACGCGTCCGCCGTATGCACTTGCGGCCGAGCGGAAGAGCGGGTTGATCGAGGGGCGGGTGCTGTTCTCTTTCGGCCCGCGAGAAAGTTGCACGGTCCCGTGTTGGAGGATCAAATGGCAATCGGGCGGCGCGAGATAAATCTTCCCATGTTCAATAGCTTCTCCGTCTCGTGGGTTCACGGCCGGGAGCGCTCCCACGCGAGAGAGGATCTCAGGCATATAGCTGTGGCCATTGCTGCCGCGTCCGATATGCAGTACGACGAAAATCGCGGCGGGCAACGGCAGGCAACCCCGCGGCCAGTACTTGTAGAGCTTCCACGCCCCCAGCGGACGCTCCGATGACGATAATGTCCTGCATTGGCATGACTATGATCCCTAGTCTTGCACGCGAAGCGCGCTCCAGGCCACAGTCCCTTCTTTGTTAAGGGCGAAGCAATGCTTTAATCGCCCTGCGCTCGCCCATCGCGCGGTACCCTTGGGCCACCTGCTCCAAAGGGAATACGAGGTCGAACACTTTGCAGGGATTGATCGTCTCATTCATCACGAGTTCGATCAATTGCGGCAAGTACCGGCGCACCGGGGCGGCCCCGCCATGCAAGTGAACGTGGGTATAAACAATTGTTCGCCCTTCGTTCCACGCCGTGGGGAACTCCGACGTAAGGGGCAAAATCGCTTGGCCGGGTTGATTGAATGGCCTGCATCAGCGACTCGTGCGTGCCGACGCACTCCAACACCGAAGCCGCCTCGAGACCTTTGGTAATCTCTTTAATCGAGCGACGCGTCCGCGCCCCGTTCTGTAACAATGTTAGTCGCACCAAATTCGCGTGCGAGATTCTGCCTCGCTTCATGCCGGCTCATCGCCATGATTCGCTCAGCCCCACCTGCTTTGCAGAAAGCAACGCTCTCGCGTGGAAGCCGTATGCGGTGTGGCGCGATCAGACCAAACTTGTCGGTGGCGAACGGTTCTGGAAATTGACCCGAACTTCGTGCGGATGCCGCGAAGAGAACATTGTGCTGTTCGACAACCGTAGATCTTCTCTGGCGAGCGCCAGCCCAGCGCATTGAGAGCCGAAGGTGATCGAATTGGCCACGTAGCCGACGTCGCCTACCTGCGAAGAAGTTCTTTGATGGACAGCCGCGAAGATTCCGAATGGCACGACGAGGCTGCCAAGACCGTTCACTCTATCGCAAATCCGTGTTAGGCCATAACTCGGATGCGTTTCGGTCGGTTCAGGTGTGGCAGAAAGGCCCTGCGCAATTGACGGCCAGCCCGGCACGCTGGGTGTCAATTTCTTAAGCCGATTCTTTTCATGGGGTTCTGCACGTCCGCGTACCCCGTTACCTCGAAAAGTGGGTTTCCGCAAGAGGCCATTTTCGCGTAAGTTATTGAAAATATGGAGCGGGAGAAGGGATTCGAACCCTCGGCGTCCAGCTTGGGAAAATGGCTGTCGATTGTAAATAAATGACTTAGGCGTCAATGGCGCTGTTTTCTGGTCAAATAAGTCGTTTGTTGTCAAGAAGCCTCAAGCCACATCCCCCTTTTGAAGGTAAACAAGGTAACGAATTGACCGACGTTGTCGGCTCATCG
>JBDTPK010000489.1:0-3033 GCA_039932735.1 Nitrospirota bacterium | reverse complement strand
TACCTACTCTTACTCCTCCTCCTACGACGGTCCTTTACTCTCTACATAAATATCATCGGAGAAGAGCGTCCAATACATCTAGAGAACGATCACGTGTTCTGATGAGAAAATCTTCTCGACAAGGTCATCATATGTCAACGTCTGACGGGAACCACCCCTCACTATCTCCTCATCGGTATCGGGACCTCTCTTTATAGAAGAAGGAGCAACCGAGTACATCTGTTCAACATAGACGATATCGATATCGTCGTCACTTACTTGAAAAAGTGAGGGAGAGATCGCGTCCGGCGTTTGTCGAAGCAGATAGAGCGTTGCACTCATACGGTCACAGGTAGTTCTCTTTAAAAAACTAGACTTCTGTCAGCTGATCGCACGAACTGTCTAATCTCATTTACAGGTAGAACTGTCACGGAAAAACCTTCAGACCATTCTTCCCTAGCCGTCTCGACTTCGACAATAAATGGAATGGCTAAGTGC
The DNA here is from genome assembly GCA_039932735.1 of Nitrospirota bacterium. Lineage (GTDB taxonomy): Bacteria > Nitrospirota > Nitrospiria > Nitrospirales > Nitrospiraceae > Palsa-1315. The sequence continues at coordinate 2,556 of JBDTPK010000489.1, read as the reverse complement.
TTAAAGGAAGGAAGATATTTTTCAAGAACATCGACGTCGATAATCTCTTCTGAATCTTCCATGAGCAAAAAGGAAGCATCACCTAGGAGTACGACGGTCGTTTCATGGTCCCCAGCACAAAGTCCCAGCGCAATACGAAGCGCTTCAACAGGACGAGCCGTCACACGCGGATCTTCTGAAATCACTACCACAATGCGTTTTGACATAAACAGGCAACTGCAGTGACATGAACTTCTTATGTAAACGCAAGAAAGCGATCGCAGCCATCGATAATTCCCGACAACACAACCAGACCGGATAACGAAACTCTCGAATCGACCGTGACCGTTGGAACACCATATTGTTGACAGCCATAAGCACACACAGACATCTTCACCCCAGCATCGATCAAACCAAGATAGCGTTGGTCCACAACCGTCTTTACCCCCTCATCAATGAGATAGAGGTAGACATCAATTCCTCTACGTAATGCAGCCTGAGCTAATTGGATAACGGTCTCAACACTAGGGTGAGACGGGGGTGTGGATAACAAGAGACCTAGTCTGCGAGTCGCCATAGATTTAAATAAAATAAATACATATAATCAATATCTTATGAGATAAAACCCTCCGTGACACTACGAGGTTTTTACCGCAAAGTCAATAGCAAAAAACGAACCTTTTATCGGAAAGGTATACGTGATTTTAGGAGAAATGAGAGGCCGGTCAAAGGGAGCTCCTCTTGAGCTTTCGACTCAAGGTTGCGGAGAATAACAGCGCCACGAACTGCCTCATCATCGCCTAAGATAATGGCATAACGGCACTTCGATCGATCCGCCTGTCGAAGATGTGCTCTGAGTGTAGTCGCGCGGTAGTCGCAGTAGGTTGACAGTCCGATTCTACGGAGTTCGTCGAGCAACACAAGCCCGAGCTTGCTCCCGTTCTCTCCAAAGGCCGCGACGTAGTAGAGACATTCGTATAACGAGGACGATAATGTATCCGGGAGCATCAACGACACACGTTCAAGCCCGACCGCGAATCCTATAGCCGGAACAGAGGGCCCACCGAGCGTTTCCACTAAACCATCATAGCGGCCACCGGCGCCCACTGCGTTCTGAGCTCCTAAATGAGTCGAGGTTATTTCAAAGCTCGTCAAACAGTAGTAGTCGAGCCCCCGCACCAAACGAGGATTCAGTCGATAGGGCACCCCGATCGCATTGAGACCTGTAAGAACCTGGTCGAAGTGTGTACGGGCCTCAGGAGAGAGATGATCGGTCAGCCTGGGCGCTGACTCGGTCGCTGCCCGACAGTCTGGCACCTTGCAATCCAGCGCCCGCAATGGATTCGTTTCCATACGGCGACGGCAGTTTGTGCAGAGGTGTGATTCCTGTTGTCTGAGGAATGCCAATAGAATTGGCGTATAAGTGCCGCGGTCGCCGGAGCTTCCCAGGCTATTGATCTCCAGCGTCAGATCCGGCAGGGCCAGATCAGACAGCAGGCGCCACAGCAGCGCCATCACCTCTACGTCTGCGCGAGGGTCCGACGTGCCAAAGGATTCGACACCGAATTGATGGAACTGCCGAAGGCGCCCTGCCTGCGGCCGCTCATGACGGAACATCGGCCCAATATAGAAATACTTCTGCGGGAGAGGATCGGCGGCCCGATTGTGCTCGATGAAGGCGCGGACCGTGCCGGCCGTGCCTTCCGGGCGCAAGGTCAGCGAGGTCCCATCCCGATCGGGAAAGGTATACATCTCCTTCTCGACGATATCCGTCGTTGCGCCGATACTCCTGGCGAAGAGTGCCGTGAGTTCGAAGATGGGGATGCGGATCTCCTGATACCCGTAGCAGAGCGCCCAGCGCCTCGCCGCATCCTCGATGAAACGCCACCGAGGGGTCTCCTCAGGAAGAATATCCTTAACTCCTTTGATGCCCTTGATGGTGTCCATATTCAGCATCCTGCCAGAAAGATCCGGGACTATAACGACGGGTTGCAGACAAGTCAACGCGCGCGGGCGCGTCAAGAGTCAATCGTCATGCGTTAATGGGCTCTGAGTCGGCGCTCGTTAACAGTTTCTATGATTCTGCGCAAATGACGGTTGACGAATGACGCCTCATATCCTTGCGCCGACCGGCGCACGGGCGTATAGTTCGCGGCCTACCGCCGCTTGGAGATGTGTCATGAGTATGGATCAACCGACCCGTCGTGTTATCGCACTTGCACCGATGCCGCCAGAGAAATCCGCCTATGCCCTGGCCCGTTACAGCCGTTCACCCGACTCGATCGAAGACAGCCTTCGCTGGGTGCATGGACATTCTGCTGAAAAATTCTGGGATCAGTTCTACTTCGACTATGGCCATGCGTCGATTGCCGACCTGGGCCATGTCATCATCTGTTTCGAGGACATCTCCGAGCTCGCGGCCATTCGACTCGAAGACGAGCCCTTGTGGGACGGCCAAGCAAAATCGAGCCGGTATCAGAACTTTGCCTCCGGCGGGTGGATCGTGCCCGATTCCATTCGGGGGTCGGAGACGGAAGGCACCTACCACGGCATTCTCCGCAGCCTCGCCGAGATCTA
>JBDTPK010000488.1:0-3036 GCA_039932735.1 Nitrospirota bacterium | reverse complement strand
CAAACACAAACCGGTTATGAGGCTCGCTATCATCTAACCGCCCGACGCCACGCCGAAACAATCTCAGTTGATAATCCGGATAGACCCCTCCCCATCGAATCCACTCCCCATAATAATAGTTCTTCCTTGGAAGCGAATAGGCCACCAGACCTGCCGGGGTGGAGGTCTCCAACACACGTTGGATGTCTGCACGAAGATCGTCACTGACGCGCTCATCGGCATCAAGAATAAACACCCACTCTGATGTCGCGCGATCGATCGCGGAGTTTTTTTGTTCGCCAAAACCATTCCACTTGCGTTGGAAGACATGCGGCGTAAACTCCCGGCAAATCGCAACGGTATTGTCGGTACTGTAGGAATCGACTGCGATGATTTCATCCATCCACGCGACCGAATCGAGAGCCTCACGAATGTTCCGCTCTTCATTGAACACGACAATCGCGCAGGAAATCGTTTGACGCATATCGGTTCCTTCAGGAAAATGTTCTCAGGGGGCTTCCCAAGTCCTGATTATTCATGACGGTACTCCACTAGGCAACAATGCTGCCGCCTGCTCAAATTGTCTGCGATATTGACCGACTACGCGATCAGGACTGATCCAGAGCCGGCGCCATGCGGTGGCGCGATCCAATTCTTGGACCAATTTCTTCACAGGCTTCACCACGCGCCGAACGAATTGCTGCCCAGCGGACGACGAGGCAAATTCCGCCGGCTTACACCACAACTCGGCTTGTTCGGTCTGACTCCACTTCCGGTCGATCGTCAACCGTTCGTGGGTGCAGGCAAACGGTTCCCGCTTACTCTTCATCGTCGCCCGGATGAAATGGTGCACGAACGACGCCCCCACGACCATGCATCGCTTCATATCCCCGACTACCCGCTCGCGCTTATGCAAGGTGTAGTACAGGTCCCAGTCAGCCGCCTGAATCCGTTCGTCCAAACCGCCGAACGCATCAAAGGTCGATCGCCTGATCATGACGCAGGAGCCGACAATCCCGTCGAACATCATTCCTGAAAATGCGCGGTGCGCCTCCCCGCAATAGCTTTCCCAATCGCCATACATCGCCTGAATCATCGTTCGCAGCTGGTCGATGCCCTTCCCACTCGAAAGCCGTCCCTGTCCGATCGCAGCCCAACGTCCTTGCATCCAATCGGTCAAGGAGGTAGTCGGCATCATTTCCAGCCCCAGTGGCGACACGGCATCCAGGCGATGGCGCTCCATCGCCTCGATCAAGAACCCGTTCCAGTTCGGCGCGACGTACAGGTCATTGTTGATGTGGCAGAGAAACTCTCCGCTCGCCAAGTCGGAACCGAGGTTCATCGATTCCGGATAACAGAGGTTTCGATCGTTCCGAATCACCCGGCATCCGTTGGCTTCGAAGAACTCCCCCGACCCGTCCGTCGAATGATTGTCGATCACGATCACTTCGTATGGGCCGGTCGTATAGCGCTGTATCCCCTCTAGGAAGAGTTGGTTGTGCCCCAATTGGTTGTGCACGGCGACAATAATACTCAGCATGCTGTAAGGCTCGGTCGATCTGTCATGTTACCCGCGAAACCCACGTCGCAGGACTTCCCGATAAAACTGAGGGTTCAGCCAACGATTGCGTCGGGCGGCCCAGCGCCGGGAGGACCGGAGACGATCCACCATGACTTTCGGATGCGACCCGTCGAATTCCTTCAATACCGCATAGTCTTCAAATTGAAAGCTGTCGTGCGCGAGCTGCTTGGCCTCTGCGACAGGAACGTGGCCTTCTCCATGATACACCGTCACTTGCTCTCGTTTTTTCTCCAGCATCGTCTTCGGATCCTTTACCCATCCATAGTGAAAGACCCGCCCGTTCGATGGAGCGATCCATTCTTTAGGCCCGCTCTGGAGATATCGATTCGACGCCTTGAGATGAAACCCGACGGCATCGCCACAGGATTCCACCTCACCGTTGTTTCTGATGATCCGGACCGCCTTATGGTAGAACCACGGATTTGTCGACCAATAGTCCGCGATAAAATGCAGATACCGGAACAAGAGCCCCTTCACCTCGGGATTGCTGAGATGCCGGCGCATCGCCTCCTGAATGGCCGGCAAATCATCTTCGTGCACCACCTCGTCGGCTTGAATGTAGAACGCCCAATCGCCGGTACAGTGCGATAACGCGATGTTGGTCTGTTGAGCATAGATCAATCCGTCTTTTCGCAGCGTTTCATCCCATACCGACTCCACGATTTTGATCTTCGGGCCGCCGATCGAGCGCATCAACTCAAGCGTGCCGTCGTCGCACCTCCCGACGTTCACGATGAATTCATCGACCACCGGCAAAACAGAACGGATGGACTCCACGACCGGATAGTCGTATTTCACCACATTCCGCACGAATGTAAATCCACTGACTTTCATAGTTGGTGTCTATTTGGTCTGTTCGGTCTCTCTGGTCTATCGAGTATTCAACCTTTCCTTTTAAGGACCAAACAGACCGAATAGACCAGCCAGACTAGACAGAAACTCTGTCCTTCGTAAGCTCCCAGAATTTCGCATACTTCATGACGGTGTAATAGGCATAGAGCACGGAAAGAATCAAGCCAGGTATGCCGTCGAGGAAGCCGGCTCGCTGCACATACATCTTGAAAAACGCACCGAGCGGATGGGCGATCAGTTGAGGGGGAGAGAACCGCCTGCCCTGCTCCGCCATGCGACGGGCCATCAGGGCCGAGTAGCGATCTTGCTTTGCCACGTAGTGATTGAGGTCTCGAAAGGGATACTGCAACGCGGGACACTTGAGATACCCGACCGGCCCGTCGCAATCGAAACTCTCGTGGACGAGTTCTTGGCGATAACGAAATCGCCCCTTGCGAAACAACTGCGGTTGCCGATAATCGGGATACCAGCCACAATGTTTGATCCACCGGCCTAAAAAATAGTTCTTTCGTGGGACAAAGTAGGCCTCTTCCTCCGGTCCGCGGTCGAGCAGCACTCGAATCTCTTTCCGCAACTCGGGCGTCATCCTCTCATCGCTATCCAGACTGAAGACCCACTCATGG
>JBDTPK010000487.1:0-3041 GCA_039932735.1 Nitrospirota bacterium | reverse complement strand
TCCTTGTCCAACCGTATAGACCAGCATGGTGCTTGACCCGAACAGGAGATAGCCGGCGGCCACCTGCTCTGTCCCCTTGTGGACAAGATCATCATCGGTCGGCATCCGATCTTTGCGCTCGAACTTCACAACGGAAAAAATCGCGCCGAGCGGCATGTTGCAGTCCGTGTTCGATGAGCCATCGAGAGGATCGAACAGCAACATGTACTGTGCCTGTGGCCAACGCTCAGGAAACAGGACCGGGTTTTCCATCTCTTCAGACGCCACGGCGCACACAAGCCCGCTGTCGTGAAAGGCCTTCAGAAAGGTCTCATTCGCAATCTCATCCAGCTTCTTGACTGTTTCCCCCTGGACATTGATTACGCCGGTTGTTCCCAGGATATCGATGAGCCCCGCGCATCTGAGATCCTGTGCAATGAGTTTCCCAACCAGGCCGACCTGAGCCAGAAGACGAGCAAGATCCCCTGTTGCTCCCGAATGGGTCGCCTGTTCCTGGGCGATAAATCTGCTTAAAGTAAGAGGAAACTGAGCCATAATAGAAGTAAGTATAACTGTTTTGAGCAGTGCGGGCAACGAACGGTTGACTCCCTCATTGAGGCGGTGAAGCACTCGGCAATCCGCTGACAAGATCAGCCACGATCGACCCAATAATGACCTTGGCCTTCATGCGAACTGGAATGCGCCGAGCATCGTTGGTTAACCAGATTCGGATATTGCCCTGGTTGAGAAAGAGACCTTGGAATGGCATGACGACCAGCACACGGGCCGTTTCAAGGTTCCCCCACGGACCGCTGAGCGTCTCAATCTCCTCAACGCGCACGTCCACTTTACGATTCTTTTTATCATGATACACGTTCATGGTCAGAAATGAGCCGGACTGTAGCCACAACTCGCTACGCGCAAAATAGAGACAGGAGATGACGTCTTGGGTGCCTGACGGCATGTCTAATATTTCGGTCGCCGCTCCTTTCACAACTGTGACAGTCCCCTCTTTCTGATGAAATGTGTACTCGATATCTTCTTTCTTCTTCCCTTCTCGCCGCTTGAAGAGTAAATGTTCCGGAAGCAGCGTGGCAAGATCCACGATCGATTCCACCCGGTTATCCACGGGAAAGAATGTGGTGATCGCGGGCCTCGAATGCGCCGTCGTGATCAATTTCGCCAATGACCGATCTCCGTCCAAACCGGCATCACTGACAGCCATCACCGCTGTCCCGGCCGCGATATTCATCCAAGATATCTCATAGGTGAGCTGTTCCCCGACGTGGAGGGATCGCGCCGAAGAACGGTCGCTGGCCTCAGCCCACGGGACCGCCCCGCTCGTGGCGCCCAAGATCAGACAGACCAGTACGAGCCAAGTGCGAGAAAAAAGAGTAGGCGGCAATAGATTACCACGCTGATGATGACGAAGAGGCTGCAGGAACTTGACTTGAAATAGGCTGAAGGTGAAAAAACGGTTCAACGAAGCTACGACGTAATCGTCTCAGCCTCAGCCTCGATCTCGACCTAAAAGGCTACGAAAACCTTCTGTGGACATGTCGAAATTTCACTGGGTCTGCTTGCCTGGGATAACAGGAACAGACTCCCGCAGGATGCTCAAAATGGCCGCCCGGAAAGGTCGTAGAGAGCGAGAAGGTACCAGCCGCCCTTCGTGGGGCCGTTTGCGCCTAAAATGGATCTTGGCGAACGGAAAATCCTCTCCAGTGCTTCCGATTTCCAAAACACTCACGTTGAGCCTCTGAGCGAAGCGAGAACGCCGCTGGCGGACTTTTTCAGCATCCTGCTAACAACCAATGGCCTGTTTGGCCGCAGTGAGCTCGCCTTCGATGACGGTGCGGATCACGGCCAATTGCGCCGGCGAGGTGGCTTCAAACCGTAACACGAGGGACGGCTGGGTATTCGAGGCTCGGATCAGACCCCACCCATCGTCGAAGATGGCACGAACCCCATCGATGGTGACGACATCGCGAACCACCAGTTTGGCCGAACCAAGCTCCTCGCGGGTCTTCACACAGTCTGCCAACCGTTCCTGTACATGTCTGACCAATTCGAATTTGATGGCATCCGACACGTCAACCCGAATCTCCGGGGTGACTGACGTGTTCGGAAGATCCGCCACCAACGAAGACAACGACTGAGAGGTCTTAGCCAGAATCTCCACCAACCTGCACGACGCATAAATCGCGTCGTCATACCCAAAATATCGATCGGCAAAGAACATATGGCCTGACATTTCGCCGGCCAACACAGCCTGTTCGAGTTTCATCTTCGCCTTGATCAGGGAGTGGCCGGTTTTCCACATAATCGGTCGCCCCCCCCGTTTCGCAATATCGTCATAGAGGCTCTGCGAGGACTTAACCTCTGAGATGATGGTACTCCCCGGTTTTGCCGCCAGAATATCGCGCGCGTAGACCACCATCAAACGATCGCCCCACAACACATTCCCCTGCTCATCGATGGTCCCAATGCGATCGGCATCTCCATCGTAGCCGATCCCGACATCCGCTTTGTGTTGAGTGACGGCCTGAATCAAATCGCCAAGATTCTCTAAGACCGTGGGATCCGGATGATGGTTCGGAAATCTCCCGTCGAGATCACAATAGAGCCCTGTCACGCGACAGCCCAAGAGCTCCAAGGCTTCTTTGGCCACCAAGGCCGCCACTCCGTTTCCACAATCAATGACGACATGCAGACGGTTGGCGTTGACGTGAGTGAAGCTTTTCTTGATATAGGCCAGATAGTCGGGAATGATGGGATGTTCCGATAACTGTCCAGTTCCAGAGACAAAAGAACCGGCCTCCATCACCCCCCGAAGCGCCTGGATCTCCGCTCCATAAATTGCATCCTTCCCGATGCAGATTTTCAATCCGTTGTATTCTGCCGCGTTGTGACTCCCGGTGATCATGATGCCGCCGTCAACCGGTAGTTGAAACAGAGAAAAATACACGAGTGGTGAAGGGCAAATGCCGATATCCACGACATTCAGTCCACCGGTAAGGAGCCCTCGTACAAGGGCCTTGTAGAGACTAGGGGAACTCAGT
>JBDTPK010000486.1:0-3043 GCA_039932735.1 Nitrospirota bacterium | reverse complement strand
GGTGAGAGAAAAAGGTCTGGCGGCCCTCCTCGATCTTCGGGTTTACAGTACTGAAAATCAGATCGTCGAACTCCCCGCCACTCGGAGCTAGGCACTGTCGCATCGCTGCGAGAGAGTCAACGTCCGGGGTGGAGACCAGACGATGTGCCTGCGCTCACTCCCATGCACCATGAAGAGAAGAAGATGATGCGGTGCATCGCGTCACTCCAGCCGGGATGATGACCCTATTAAACCGCTGAAGACCCGATGATGCCTGATGGGCTAAATGGTGTGCCTGCGGATAAAAAATGATCTGGTCATATAGTGCGTCGGCGTAGAGAATTGCTATGACCATCAAGGCCGCTCGACCCCCGTCACAGGTCGCGCCATTTGTTGGTCGGAGGCGTCATGCAGAGATTGTGAAACAGTTTGTTGGTTGAAAATTCCCCGTCCAGCGAACCCAAGCTCGTCCGCGTATGCGCTCACATGAGCCAGGAGCGCCTTTGTCACCATGTCCTCATCCAGCTCCTTGGCCCCCGTAACAATCGTGAAGGGCAGCTCGGTCTTCCACATGATGGTCCCTGAGTCACTCATCAGCTGCAGGTATAACCGGTGCGAGGAACGCTCCTTCAGCCCTGCAAAACTCTTCTGCGGCGCTTGACTAGCTACATTTCCGATCAGCACACAGTCTACCTGCGACTCTGTGCTCATCCGCCGGACCGGCCCTATCTGCCCCTGGTCTGGTACCCCGGACTGGGTCACGTCAGAGGGACTCACAACACGAAGATCGGTTATTTCTCGAAACACCGCGGCCCACCGATCAGCCATCACCGGATCTCCGCTGAACGGCATGATCGCGATGCTCTTCATCGATACCAGATGCTGTCGTTCTTGCGGCACAACCACCCACGAGTTCTCGAACGGCCGGAACTCAATGTCACTGGTCATGGTCCTATCAATCCCAACCGTGCCTAGCCATGCAATGGCCATGCAGCCTTGCATGGCCAAGGCTGAGAGGAGCAGAAGCCCTAAGGTGGCGGTATGGTGGGCCTGTATTCGACGGTGAAGCATGAAAGACCAATAGATAGAAGTGGGTCTTGGATATTACATCTATCCCACAGGACAGACTCTAGTCTGGTCAAAATTGCTCAGATGGCAAAAACGAATGACGCAAGCCGATTGACTCTGCCGCTGCTCCAAGATCAGCGGGAATAAGGGGACTAGGCGAAGAGGTGTGGTATCGGAGGCCGAGCCAGCGAGGAGGTCGGTCGTCAGAAGTCCACCCCAATCATGAGTGACCATAGGTCGATGCCCGTTGCAGAACGCTGGCCCCCGGCACTCGGCATCCGCCACAAGTCGAGGGATAGCTCATACTGATCAAGCTTCACATAGGCCCGGGTGTCTTGTTCAAACGCAATGCGAGTGGCCGGAACGGCGTCTCTCTGAACGCATAGGGACGCTCCAGGCCTGTGCTGACTGGTATCTCGCACGGTGCCAAGAAACTCACGGCAAACACTAAAGGTAGTAAACAGGTCATGACTACTCGCTTCAGACGGTGTCGCTGTGGGAGTGACGGAAGCAAATCCGCAGGTGCCTCAGTGCATGCCGATTGCAAAGAGCAGGCCGTCATCGAAACCTGGCGGGCGGACGACCATCAGTGTCGGCCTCACAACTCGCTCTAGCAGGCTGCGGAAAGGCTCGGTGTATACACAAGACGCTGATGGAATCTCCCCTCTGGCGCCAGTGTTACAATAGTCTCAGGATGCTCAATAAGGCCGTCCAGCAAGGCCGCAGCGAGCGAAGAGGTGAGACGTACGCTTCGGTACGTTGAGTCTCTGAGTGATGCGAGAACGCCACTGGCGGATTTTTTCAGTATCCTGCTAGCACCTGACTCCGAGCGAGTTCGTTATGCAACGTCAGGCCGACGCGGTCGCCGAAGAAGTCGCCTCCTCTGGCGGAAGGGTGCTCATGACGGGACCAACGTCAACAGCCATAGGTGTTCTCCGTTGAACCGGTCTTCTTGACCGGCCTCCTCACTGAGCGAGCGTCGGACGTCTCCGCTGTCAACCGCCCGATGCGGGTGCGGTCTTTTCAAATCATTTCACGGTGTGCGTCCTCTGTTTCATCTACTCCACCAAACTGGGTCCGATAGTTTTTCACGATGCTGGCGCCGTCGATAATCAGGTCGTAGACGAGCCAATCGCCGGAATGGCGCTCCAATCTGAAATCCACAGAGGTTTCAATCTTCGAGCCAATGAAGTTGGTCCTGACACAGGTAAATCTACCATCACGTTGTTCATCGAGATAGAGAATCTGATTTTCGTGATACTGGTCGATCTTGTTGGCCATCGTGTCTCGTATCAATTCAACAAAAAGTTTCACAAATTCCTGTCTCCTCGTGTCATGTAGATCCGCCCAAGGATCCCCCAGAGCGCGTTGGGCCATTCGTGAAAAGTTGACGCGGTGTCTGATGCCTTGCTCAACTAGCAGGCGGCGCTCCTCAGACCGTCCCGGCTGCCTCAGTGCCTTATTCCCGAGGATAGAGAGTACGTCGGTGATCGTGTGTTTCACCGATTCAGTGGGGGAGTATTCGGATGGCCCCACAAGTGTGATGCCATCCACGATGGCAGTAGGTGCAGGCGGTCCTTGCCGCCGAGGTTGATCCGATTGATCGAGCATCATCGCCCTGTGGGAAGACTTCATCGAGGCGCATCCAGTCACGGCAGTAGCCATTCCGGGAGCAACGATCCATGAAGCACGATGCGATGGCCTGTACGAATTCATCCAGGCCATACATCAGTAGCTACCCGTAATAAACTGTCTGACCACGAGGATCATCTCCACGTCGACGAATTGAGTTTTCTTCGGTTCTATCCTGACGGTCACACCCTTCGCTCGACGACCGTGACACCTCCGCGAGGACTTGATGACCCATTGCACGTTCATCATTACGCCCCTGAGGAATGGGAGTCTGATCAAAATAGCTCATTTGTGAGGAATTCATGTGGAGGTCGTTTGGCTGTGCCCGGGGTAAAATCAACGATGACTCATGAGGAGACACTAG
>JBDTPK010000485.1:0-3043 GCA_039932735.1 Nitrospirota bacterium | reverse complement strand
GATCGTTTCGCGATGAAGGTTTGTGCGACGATGTTCCGCCCAGTCAGGCCTGCGAGCGTGAGAGTGGTCCGAAAAATCCCCTGGCTGCGAAATAATTCCCATCCCCGGCGCCAATACATTCGCGTGGGTGGCTTATCGAGCCAGACGTTGTAGTGAAAGACAACTCCCCACGTTGCGAAGATAATGGCAAACGTGTAGATCACCAATGCGGGATCGAAATTTTCCAGGTTACGTGACCCCACGACAATAGCGGCAATCAGAACGAGCGTGAACAACGTGGCCCAAGCGGATGCTCTGACGCGGTCGGCGGCTCGGGTCAGATGGGCAGGGAGCGACAGATCTAATGCATCCTGCCGGGGAATGAAGACTCGTGCGTTCAGCCGCCACATCAATAGCGAGACGAGTGCAAGCAAGACGTAACCTGGCCATACTGCCCCCATGCGGTCGCGGAATATGCCCAGCAAAAGAGGTGGAAAGAAACCGCCAAGTCCCCCCATTGCGCCCACCAGGCCTGTCACGGTGCCTGTTTCGCGCGGGAAGTATTGTGGTACCAGCTTGAAGACAGCGCCATTGCCCAATCCCATCATGACCGCGCATCCTAACGCTCCGATGGTAAAAGGCAGCATCGAAGGCCAAGCGAGCAGAAGTGCGAATGGAATGACGATGGAGAAAACGGCTGACAACACTCGAGCGCCACCGATCCGGTCAGAGAGCCATCCTCCGACCGGGCGTAACAGAGTCGCCAATACAACAAATCCCGCCGTTCGAAAACCAGCGTCGGCAGGTTCCAGATGGAACTGATCCCTCAAGAGGCTTGGCAGGTAGATTGAGAAGGCGACGAAACCGCCGAATGTCAGGAAATAGAATGCCGACAACACCCACGAGAGGCGTTCTCGCGCAAGCAAACCGACCATCTCGGCGATGGATTTCGGACGGACCGTCACGGGCGCATTCCGGGCGAACATCCAAAACAGAACCGCCCATACAAGGAGGACCACGGCCACCCCTCGGAAAATGTTTTGCCACCCAAACGAGACTGCCAAAAGCGGCCCGAGAAAGACCGCCGCGGATTGGCCAATATTTCCCAGTCCGTAAATGCCCAAGGCGCTGCCTTGTTTCTCAGCGCTAAACCAGCGCGACACAAATCCTACTCCGACAGCAAAAGACGATCCTGCCAGTCCCAGGAAGAAACCACCCAACAGCAATTGCTGGTACGTTTGCGCCATCGGCGTCATGAACGCGGGTATCGCGCAGACGATCATAAGTAGCGAGAAGACGAGCCGCCCCCCAAAGCGGTCCGCGAGCATTCCGACGGGAAGCCGCGCCAGCGATCCCAACAACACGGGCACTGCCACCATGAAGGCCGCCTGGGTAGCGGAGAGGTGAAAAGCATCGCGGAATCGTGGGGCAAACGCGGCGATTAATCCCCAAGCCGCAAAGCAGACGGCGAACGAGCTAGTTCCGAGAGCCAATGACAGCAGATTATTTCGTGCCGCTGATGTTTGAGAACTCATTCGTTATCCCCGACGGTCCCCTTAACTATAGGGATAATTCCTGAACGCGGGGCAAAAGTGCCCAAACATCCACGCTGCAAACCTCTTCATCGACGGTGTCAGAGTTGTGTGCCGGTCTCAGGCGCTGTACGAAATGACCATTCAAGCGCTTTCGCCAATGTGGCAAGCACGTTTGTGTTCCTATGAGCGAAGAAGGCTCAAATTTGCGAATCGGCTGTTTGCCGTTTCGAGGCTGCGGGGCTTAGCGCGATCACCAGGCCACTGTCAGGCTGCGACGCCAGTTCTTAAGTCCCGGCCACCATATTATGGCTCCCGTCAAACAAACAGTCGTTACACAAATCGCCCCAATGCCGTTCACGGCTCGGCCGCTCTCTCCGAATAGCAGGTTTTCATGAAGGTTCACGAGGGTTCACGAGCCACTCGACGGAAAACGCTGCCCGTCACGCTCATCGACACTAAATAGAGACCGACTCCCGCCCCCACCGACAGGTGAATCTGGAACAACATTTTGCGTACCCAAAAACGCTCGGGATGTTGCAGCCATCGCTGCCAAGTTGAAAGTTCGACTGTTGGGACCTGTCGTTTCGGCAATTGCGGGCTCGACCGCGCCGTCTGATCGTTGATGTCCATTCCGTCGCCCCCGACTAATCCTCCCATCTTCCGAAGAATAGTTGGAAGCGGCACAGGCAAATGGTTTAGCGGAAGCGTGGCTTTTCGCGATTGAGACAATCCACGATGACGGACCCCGTAAATATTGAACGCATATTGAACGCATAAGGATGCCTCCGGTTCGCTTCCGAGGTAAGCTCGATAGGAACCGTGACTAATTGGATCGCCCTCTACGTACTTCTCGTTTTGTTCATTGCGACGCTAGTTCGTTCGGCTTTGGGCTTCGGCGAAGCTCTCATTGCAGTCCCGTTACTCGCGCTGGTCATGCCTGTGGGAATAGCCGCTCCTTTGGCGGTGCTCGTTTCAATCACCATTGCATTCCTTATCCTTCTCCAGGATTGGCGACTCGTGTACATGCGGGATGCGGGATGGCTAGTCCTTTCGACATTGTTAGGTATCCCGCTAGGCTTGCTGTTACTGAGGTCTGCATCGGAATCCGTTGTCAAGACGATTCTTGCCGTGACCATTATTGCCTTCTCGGCGTATTCCCTGACCGGTCGCCAGACACGTGAGCTGACGGACGACCGGTTCGCTTGGTTCTTCGGATTTCACGCGGGAGTTCTCGGCGGCGCTTACGGAATGAACGGTCCGCCATTGGCGATGTACGGCGCTCTTCGCCGTTGGTCGCCTGAGCGCTTCCGCGCCACGCTGCAAGGCTACTTTCTTCCAGCAAGCGTGGCTGGTATGGCGGGATATTCTTTCGCCGGATTGTGGACACCGGAAGTCAATCACTTCTATCTCGTCGCCTTGCCAGGTGTCGTGATCGCGACTTTTCTGGGGAGAAGCCTGAACAGACGGATACATCCTCTGCGTTTCATTTCCTACGTGTATGTAGGCTTGACCGCCATCGGCGTCATATT
>JBDTPK010000484.1:0-3049 GCA_039932735.1 Nitrospirota bacterium | reverse complement strand
GAAGGCCTCTCTGCTCTTCCACGTGGACCGAGACTCGTCCAACAATGCGCCCGTCTTCGGTCTCCACATCCACACGCCAATCCCCTGGGTCGAGCCGCTGCTTAAACGTGTAGGCCCGATAGCCACCTTCGCGGCCGCCAGAAATCTTGATGGGAATCCTGTCGGCATGAGTAAAGGGTTTGTCGCTGTTCAGACGGAAATACCAGTGATGATAGATGGTCGTACTCAGATCGACCGGGGCAAAGACCGCCGTGAAGCAATAGATTGGCTCGTTGGCTGGGAAGGTGCTGTCCGACCGTTTCCAGACTTGGTACCACTCCTTCTCGAACGAGAGTTCGAACCGTTCTCCTGCCTTCTTTACTTCATGGTAGATCCCACCGAACTTCATCGAGAGCGGCACGGGTGGGATCCAGTTCAGGAAATAAAACACGACGAGTAGACCAATGAGCGTGAAGGCAGGGGCTGTGATCCCGATCGCCTCGCGTTTCGAACGGTCCGGATTGTTGCGATAGATCAACTGGACGACACGAAAGGTGACGACCGCACTCAGGCCGGCTCCGATCAGGAAGGTTGACGTATTCATGAGCCCGGTCATGACCGGAAGAAAGAACGTGAAAAAGGCGAAGCACACCAGCGCATAGAGGCTCACGAGGAGGCGTAGGCTGGAGAGCCGATCACGTAGAAATTCATTGCCGACCAGCAGCACGACCAACAACGCAAAAAAGATCGCCGCGCTGCTGAGCGTGGCGCTTCGGGAATAGAACACGGCATAGGCGCTGAATAGTCCGCCCAGAAGAAATTGCATCGCCATCGGATAGTAGGGCTGAGTCTTTCTCAAGGCTCTAGCGAAGACTGAGCCTTGTGGTACGATCTCAGTCGAATCTGCTGCCGCCGTGCCGAAGCGACCTGTCAGCACGATGAGAAAACCCAGGGCCACGAGATAGAGGAGCAGGATCAGATTATCTATGAGGCGGTCGATGCGCGTGAGCGTGAAGGTGTCATACCCCACACCAGAAGTAAAAAAGACCGCCGGCATGAACGGCTTGGCAAGAACCGACTGAACCTTGGCCAGGGGACGCATGCTCCCACTGTGCGGAATCCTCCCTGGTTGTTCAATCAAAAATCGGTTTTGCGAAGACCGCGGTGGCGGGCGGAGCTTTCAGCCGTCTGCTAGACGAAGGGAGGGAGCGGCGCATACACCACTGGATATCCAATGACCCGTTCCAACCAGGGGGCCATCAGATGGTCTTTCAGTGGTGCTCGGTTCAGACGGGCCTCGATGTAAAATCCTCTCTCGTTGCCAACGATCCCGATAATGGCAGAGGCATCCGTTCCTTCTGGAAGTAGATCTTGTGTTTGAAATTCACAGAGCGTGCTGTAGAGGCGGCCGTCAGGATCGATCGCAGCTTGAATCTCCGGCAGGTCGTCAAGCGGACAATGTACTGAACAACGATAGACGGAGCGGGCCGTGGGTTCAATCGCTTGGAAGTCACCGAGCGCGTCCTCTGAGAAGCCCGTCAGATAGGCCCTGACGCTGGCTGGTTGCGTCGCAGAGGTTGCAGCCAATTTACTGGCCGGCACTAGGAATTCGTAGGCGTCTGCCGTGTTGTATTCAAACTGACAGGGCCCAAAAGCATCAGGCCAGGAGCAGAAAAAAGCTGCGGAGGGATTGTCCGGACGCAATACCAATTGCTGTTTCTCAACCAAGGTCTCGATGGGAAGCTCCAACAGTGTGATGGCTTCGAGAAACGCTGTGCGCCGCTCCTCCAGCCAATGCCCCCGCTCGGCATCGCCGCGCGTCTCGCCGGGAGTGATGACCTCGTTCGTGTGGAGCCGGACACGAATAAACGAATGGGCGTGGCGAAATCCAAGCCAGAGCATGCTGCGGGGGTCGTGCAGCCGTAACGGGTCGCGGATGCGCCAGGGGTGGCTGATCGAGCAGTAGGTGCCCACATCCTGATAGCGTTGGTAGACTGTGTGGTAGGCCCCGGTCAGGAGGTAAAAATCGCCTCGCCAATCCTCTCGGACGTGGATTAGGGTCACATCTTCCGTAGACCACGCGTCCAACTGCTCGACATCCTCAGGAGAGTCGACCGTCCACTCTTCGACGTAACAAATGATGTCCCTTGTAGGCACCGCCGGTTTCAGCCCCAACGCAGCCAGTCGTTCGCCCACGGCAAGCACCTGGCCAAAGGTCAGCGGGGTCGTCGTTTCCCAACGTCGTTCACGCACGGTGGGTCATCTCTTCCCTCGGCCTATCAACGTATCGGTTTCAACGCCTTGTGGTCGATCGTTGTATCGGCCAGGAACCGTTCGATACTGTCCTTCAGGGTTGCCGCCAGTAGCTGTTGCACATCGTCTTCGCTAAACCAGAACAGGGTTTCACGTTGCGCGCTCTCGATACTTCTGGTCATCGAGCTCTGGTCGCCGATGTTCTTTGCGGCGATGACCAGTTTGCTGCTTGTGGTCACCACTGTTGAGAAGAGCCGACTCTTGGCGTTGACGGAAAAATCGAGCAACTGGCCGCTGATGACGATGTCCGTATCGTTCAGATTCGTCATTACCTCGCCGGAAGCCATCTGCACAGACCAGCCCCGATCTTTCCATCCGCGTGTTTTTAGACGATCTGCAAGCGTCTGGGCAATCACGTCTCCCGGTCGTCCGCCCACCACATTGAAGTAGGTCACCCCGCCCCACAAATGGGTCCGCAGACCGAGTCGACTCTTCTCCGATCGACGATCCTCGAAAGGTTCAATGACGATCCTGACTGGTTCTGACTCCATGAATTGCGCCGCCGCGTGTTTCTGCTGAAGATTCAGATGAAACGTTTCTCCGGTACCCCCGCAGCCCGCGCTTATTAGCAGACATGCCGTAAGTACGAGACTGATGCCCAGCCGCCGCCTCGCCTGTTTCACGATATTATCCTCCTTGCAATTGGCCGCCCCACCGTTGACGCTGGCCCAGTGTACCCAAGTTCCTGATCAGAGACAAATGCCAGCCTCTTCCAATATGAAATGAGTCTGAAGCCGGGTCGTATTTCCAACGAGAA
>JBDTPK010000483.1:0-3055 GCA_039932735.1 Nitrospirota bacterium | reverse complement strand
CCTGCTATCTTTTGTCACGCCACATGAGCAATCCCAACACTTTCTACATCACCACACCGATCTATTACGTGAACGACGTGCCGCATATCGGCCATGCGTACACGACCGTGGCTGCCGATGTCCTTGCTCGCTACTGGCGCCTACGAGGACGCGACGTCTTCTTTCTCACCGGGCTCGATGAACATGGACAAAAGGTTCAGCAGGCCGCAGCCAAAGCCGGCATCGACCCGCAAGCCTATTGCGACAAACTAGCGCCACAATTCGAGCGACTCTGGACACGGTTGAACATCTCTCACAATGCATTCATACGCACGACTGAGACAGAGCATAAAACGATTGTTCAACGATATCTTCAACAGTTGCTCGATAAAAAATTGATTTACAGCGACCAATACGTTGGCTGGTACTGCACTTTCGACGAGCGGTTTTGGACGGATAAAGATGTCGAAAACGGCCTCTGTCCCGACTGTAACCGCCCGGTCGAGCAGCTCAGCGAACGCAATTACTTCTTCAAAATGGGACAATATCAGGATCAACTCATCGCGCACATCGAAGCTCATCCTGATTTTGTTCGCCCTGCTTCGCGGCGCAACGAAGTCCTGGGTTTTCTCACAACCCAGAAGCTAGGCGATCTCTCCATATCGCGACCGAAGTCACGGCTTTCATGGGGTATAGAACTGCCTTTCGACCACGATTATGTGACCTACGTCTGGTTTGACGCGCTCGTGAATTACTTGTCCGCCTTGGAGTACAAACGGCCAGAATCATTGGTCGATCGATTCTGGCCTCCAGATGTGCATCTCGTCGGAAAAGATATATTGACGACACATGCCGTCTACTGGTCGACGATTCTCATGGCTCTCGAGCTGCCTCTACCTCGCACGATCTTCGCGCACGGCTGGTGGACGGTGAACGGTGAAAAGATGTCCAAAAGTCGGGGCAATGTTGTCGATCCTCATGCCATGGCCGACGTAATCTCCAAAAGCAGGGATAATGTCGTCGATCCGAACTCGATAGACGAAGAAATAAGCCAGGTCGGGACCGATGCGTTTCGTTACTTTCTGCTGCGTGAGGTGCCATTCGGTCATGACGGAGATTTCTCGCGACAGTCCCTCATTGGACGCATCAATAGCGATTTAGCTAATGGGCTCGGCAATCTATTCAGTCGTACTTTAACCTTAATCGAACAAAACACGGACGGTCGTGTGCCATCACCCTCCGAACAAGCCAAGACTTCACTAGAACATGGACTACAGCAGGCCTGTGTTGATCTGATCAACACACAACTCCCCGAAACCTTGCCGCGACTGGAATTCAATCGCGCACTTGAAGCCATCTGGCGTGTGGTGCAATTGGCCAATCAATATGTCGACAAAACCGCGCCTTGGACCTTAACTAAGAAACTGGAAGATGCACCGCGACTATGCACGGTGCTTTACCATATGGCAGAAACCCTTCGGCTGCTTAGCTTGAGTCTTTTCCCATTCATGCCCTACACAGCCAAGGCGATGCATATACAGCTTGGACGGTTCGTCATATCTGGCAGCAAACTCTCAGCCATCGATTGGAACTGGGGAGGACTTGTGCCAGGTACGGATATTCGAAAAGGCGGTCGTTTGTTTCCCCGCATCGAACTAGACAAACCAGAAGGAGCCAAGACCGTGAGTGACGCAACGACTCCCCCGCAACCGTCAATAGCTATACCAACGCCGACCCTTGCCACACCGCAAACCGCAGCCCCGACGCCACCTACGCCTCCACAGATCACCATCGACGAGTTCATGAAGATTCAGCTAAAGACGGCGAAGGTCATCAGTGCAGAGCGCGTGCCGAAATCTGAGAAGCTGATTAAACTCCAAGTCTCAATCGGCAGCGAGCAGCGGCAGATCGTCGCTGGCATCGGCAAGAAATACACACCGGAGGCCTTGATCGGAAAAACTATCGTCATCGTGGCCAACTTGAAACCGGCGAAGCTCATGGGCATCGAATCGCAAGGCATGGTATTGGCCGCAGGCGACAGCGAAGTGCGGGGTCTTGTCACACTCCTTGAAGATGTCGAACCGGGCACGAAAGTAAAATGACCCGCCGTCTGCAGCTGATCCTGGCGATTGTAGCTGCATGCCTTATCCCGGCTCCTTGCCTCTCATTCCCCGCCATGGAAGAGCCTCCCCCTGACCTTCACCTCAACAGTCCACAACCAACGACCATCCTCGTGCGCGTCGTGGCACATGGTTCGATGGTCCTGGGCAAGAATGTCGGCGGCGCTCGCGTCACGATCACTGACGTGGCCACGAAACAGATCCTCGCTACCGGCATTCAGCAAGGCGAAGCCGGCGACCAAAACCAAATCATGCGGACGCCCCGTCTCATGGAAGAGCCGCACTATAGCTCCCGGCCAGCCGCAGCCTTTACCGCGACATTCGATTTACTCCAACCCATGCTGGTTGAAGTAACCGCCGAGGGACCGCTGGCCTACCCCGCGTCGTCCCAGCGCGCCTCAACAACCGTGTGGCTCACTCCCGGGCAGGACACGATCGGCGACGGGATCGTCCTGCATCTCTATGGCTATATCGTCGAGATCGAATATCCGAAACCCGGCGAGCCCTTGATCGCAAGAGATGATGTGATCCTGCGCGCCTCCGTGCGCACATTGTCCGGCGCGCTCGTCCGCCCGTATGGCGACTGGGATTCCCGAAAAATCCAACTCTACGGCGAACTGATGATCGACAACCGTGTCCTTGAGCGACTCCAACTGTTCTACAGCGGAGAAGGATCCACCTTCGAAGCCCCGTTCTTCGTTCCCATCCCAAGCGACGCGCCGAACGGAATCACCCTCCGCGTGATCGCCGCTGATTCAGTTGCAGGGAACTTTGGCATTAACCAAGCCACATACCCCGTCCTGAGCGAGCGCCGCCGCCTACGGCCGGGAGCAATGCCCGCTGATCCCGAATAAGTCCCCGATCGCTTGCCGCAGTGACTCGCACATGCGACACTATTACGTATCAGTACCCTTGCCTCCTATGCACATCTCCGCAGCCGTCTGTACCTTGCTCTG
>JBDTPK010000482.1:0-3059 GCA_039932735.1 Nitrospirota bacterium | reverse complement strand
TTGGAGTACTCTGATCCATCGCCAGCAGTCCCTTGTCGTTGGCGACCAGCATCCTCGCGGCGCCGATCAGTTGTTGCGGACTCATATTGCGTTACTCCATTTCCAGATCTCCAGTCCGAGGGCCCCACTGGTGGCTCGGCTACAATTCACTCAACCACTTCCGAGCCTCTGCGGCGTCGACATGATCGAAATATCGCGTCTCCGCGGTCGTGAACGGTTTGAAGAGCGTCGCCATGCCTTGCTGCCACTTCTTTTCCCCGACCATTGCAAGCCGTTCAATGTCGGCGAAGTGTTTACTGCCGAACTTGACGTCCTCCCAGAGTGCGCTTGCATCCCAGCCGTCGAGCCCAGTCATGTCAAACAGAATTCGCGGTTTTCCATGCTGCAGCAGGAGACGCTCGAACTCAGGCACAAAGCGCTCGTAGTCTGCCTTGACCAGCTTCCCGCTAACGTGAACGACGAGAATCTTTCCGCCGTTTTCTTCATTCAGTTGAATAGGCATTGGGGGGGCTCCTCTCGCTGTTATTCAGTCGGCCGTTTCGCTTTCTGCGTTTCGCTCTGATTCCATTTCCAGTTTCGAATCTCGGGCAAGTCCTGGCCGTGTTTGTCTATGTAGTGTTTGTGCTCGATGAGCTTGTCTTGCATCGCCTGTTTCAGGTAGGAGCCCTTGGAGCCTAAGTGCGGTAGCCGATCAATCACGTCCTGCACCAGGTGGAATCGGTCCAGGTCGTTCTGTACCCTCATGTCGAAGGCCGTCGTAATGGTGCCTTCTTCCTTGTAGCCCCGGACGTGCAGATTGCGGTTGGTTCGGCGGTAGGTCAAGCGGTGGACCAGCCACGGGTATCCATGAAAGCCAAAAATGATGTGTTTATCTTTGGTGAAAAGCGAATCGTAGTCCATCTCGTTGAGCCCATGCGGATGCTCACTCGCAGACTGGAGCTTCATCAGATCGACAACATTGATCACCCGGATCTTCAGCTCGGGCAGATGCTCGCGGAGAATGGAGACGGCGGCCAGGATCTCCAGCGTGGGCGTGTCTCCACAGCACGCCATTACTACGTCCGGCTCGCCGTCCTGATCATTGCTGGCCCATTGCCAGATGCCGATTCCTTCGGTGCAATGCACCACCGCTTCGTCCATAGTCAGCCATTGCGGTAGGGCGTGTTTGCCCGCAACCACCACGTTGACGTAATGCCGACTGCGCAGACAGTGATCGAAGACCGACAGCAGACAATTGGCGTCCGGTGGCAAATAGCAGCGCACAATATCGGCCTTCTTGTTGATCACGTGGTCCAGGAATCCTGGATCCTGGTGCGTGAAGCCGTTGTGATCCTGCTGCCAAACGTGAGAGGCGAGCAGATAATTCAACGACGCGATCTTGCGGCGCCAGGGCAGTTCCAACGTTACCTTCAGCCATTTGGCGTGCTGGCTGAACATCGAATCGACAATGCGAATGAAGGCCTCATAGCTGTTGAACAGGCCATGTCGCCCGGTGAGCAAATAGCCCTCCAGCCAGCCCTGGCACTGGTGCTCGCTCAGCATCGAGTCGAGCACGCGTCCGGCGGGGGCGAGGAATTCATCATTGTTTGCCGTTCGCGCGTCCCATTGACGGCTAGTGACTTCAAAAACCGCACCCAGGAGATTCGAGAGCGTCTCATCGGGACCGAAGACACGGAAGTTGCGCTGGTCCTGATTCAGCTTGGCAACGTCGCGCAGGAACTTACCCAATACCAGGGTGTCCTGCCCGTCGACCGCGCCTGGCGAAGGCACGCTCACCGCATGCGCGTGGAAGTCCGGCATGCGCAGGTCGTGGAGCAGTATGCCACCGTTAGCGTGCGGATTGGCGCCCATGCGCCGGTCGCCCTTCGGCGCCAGCTCGGAAAACTCCGGCATGAGCCGACCATTTTCGTCGAACAGTTCCTCGGCCTTGTAGCTCTTCATCCAGTCTTCCAACAACTGGACATGGTCAGGATGCTCGGAGTCGACGATTATCGGCACTTGGTGTGCCCGGAACGTGCCCTCGATCTGGAGACCATCGACGACTTTCGGCCCCGTCCAGCCCTTGGGTGACCTCAAAACGATCATGGGCCAGCGGGCGCGTGTGGCGTCGTTCTTGCTCCGTGCCTTACTTTGGATTTCCCGGATGGCCTCGACCGCCTTGTCCAGAGTTGCGGCCATGAGTTGATGCATCGTCTCCGGGTCGTCGCCTTCCACAAAGTAGGGCGTCCAGCCGCAGCCCCGGAAGAATTGCTCCAATTCCTCATGCTCGATCCGCGCCAGGACGGTCGGGTTGCTGATCTTGTAGCCATTGAGGTGCAGGATTGGCAGCACGGCACCGTCGGTAATCGGGTCAAGAAATTTGTTGGACTGCCATGCGGTCGCCAGGGGACCCGTTTCCGCTTCACCGTCGCCGACGACGCAAGCCACGATCAGATCGGGATTGTCGAACGCGGCCCCGAAGGCATGACTAAGCGAGTACCCCAGTTCGCCGCCCTCATGGATCGACCCCGGGGTTGTGGGAGCAACGTGACTGGAAATCCCGCCGGGGAACGAGAACTGCGTGAACAGCTTCTTGAGCCCGGCCTCGTCCTGTGTGACGTTCGGATATACCTCACTCCAGGTGCCCTCGAGGTAAACGTTGCCCACAATCGCCGGGCCGCCGTGTCCGGGACCGGCGATGTAGAACATGTCCAGGTCATACTTCTTGATCGCCCGGTTCAGGTGCACGTAGATGAAGTTCTGGCCCGGCGTCGTGCCCCAATGCCCGACCACCAGGGGCTTCACGTGCGACAACTTCAGCGGCTCCTTCAGCAGCGGGTTGTCGTAAAGATAAATCTGGCCGACCGACAGATAGTTGGCGGCGCGCCAGTACGAATTCATGTTGTGGAGCAGTTCGGGTGTGAGCGTGTTGGTCTTCCCGAGTTGTTCCTGCGTGAGTGTCTCATTATGTGTTTTCATGTTTCATACCTAAAATCACAACGCCACTTTCCTCAGCCGCAAGGCGTTGCCGATGACCGAGACGGAACTCAGACTCATCGCGGCGCCGGCGATGATCGGGC
>JBDTPK010000481.1:0-3060 GCA_039932735.1 Nitrospirota bacterium | reverse complement strand
AGAGCCGATCTTTGATGTGGTGCCGGGCCAAATACTGCGCCGCTAACTGGATCAATTTCTCCTGCTTTCGTTGATGAACGGCATGGACTGCTCCGCCGAACCCGTCGGTTCGACGTGCCTTTACCTCGATAAAGACCAGTACCTGACCGTCCTCAGCTACTAAATCCAGCTCACCCAACGAGGAACGCAGATTACGCGCTAGAATTCGATATCCCTTACGCCGCAGATACTTCTCCGCCGCTGATTCTCCTGCTTGGCCGAACAATTTCCGAGGGTCATGCATGGTCACTGATTGATCCGTGACGATTCGTCCATGTCAGCACGCGAACGAGGCCGACGACTCTGACTTGCACCCAAGAGCTCTGCGACTGGAGCGAACGTGCGCCGGTGAATCGCGCAAGGACCATATCGAGCAAGCCGCTGTAAATGTTCCTCCGTCCCATACCCTTTATGGGAGAGAAAGTTATAGTCTGGATAGGTCTGATGATACACCGCCATCATGCGATCGCGCGTCACTTTCGCGACAATCGACGCCGCGGCAATCGAGATCGATAATGTATCACCCTTAATGATCGCGCGTGAGGGAATGGCGAGATTCGACAAGATGACCGCATCGATCAAGAGACAGTCTGCCGGGGGAGTCAACGATGCCAGCGCACGACGCATGGCGAGGCGAGTTGCCTCTAAAATATTGAGGCAGTCGATTTCCTGCTCTGTGGCGATCCCAACTCCAACGGCACGCGCTCGGCAAATAATCACCTCGTAGAGCTGCGCGCGTACGGACTCGGAGACTTGTTTGGAATCGTCGATACCAACCAAGCGACAACGAGTGGGAAGAATCACCGCCGCCGCGACGACAGGACCGGCTAAAGGACCGCGTCCGGCTTCATCCAGACCAGCAATACAGCGATAGCCGCGCCGTCGGGCTTGCAATTCAAATTCATCGGTAGGTCCCACGATGCGTCCGTTGAAAGGGCCCAGACATGGGTGGTCGGTGGCACCAGGGAAGAAGACCTGCAGAATGCTGAAAACATTCGCCCGCGCAGTACGCAGGCTTAGGAAGAAGCCCCGCTGATATAAAGAAAGTCTGTTCGCTCAACCGAAATCTCAACCCCAACCTATCCTGCTTGCGGGATGCTTTTCCCACAGTCTACTAGGTTTTTGCCGCCGGAGCGGCTTCGATCGGCTCTTCGGCCTTACGAGTGACCCCTGGCTTCCCCTTCACACTCGCGACAAACTCACGATCTACGACCTTCGCAAACTTGCCCTTCTTCCCACGGAGATAATAGAGCTTGGCCCGGCGCACCTTACCTTGACGCATGACCTCAACGCGCGTGACGATCGGCGAATGGATCGGGAAAATTCGTTCTACCCCGACGCCGTAGGACACCTTACGCACCGTGAAGGTCTCCGTGTTCAGCAACCCTTTACGGGCGATCACGGCACCTTCGAACACCTGAATGCGCTCTTTCTCCCCTTCGACCACTTTCACATGCACACGGACGGTGTCGCCGATTTCAAAACTTGGCGCCGACTTCTTCCTGAAAGACTGTTGTATCCGTTCTAGGCGATTCATGAGACTATTCCTCCCCTCCACATCGAACAGGCGTTTCCGGCACGCCTTCACGAGTAAGTTCGTCTAACAATTGTTGATCTTCGAGACTGAAGACCCGATCCTGCAACAGATCCGGCCGTCTCTGATAGGTGCTTCGCAGGGATTCCTTCCGACGCCACAGACGAATGGCCTCGTGATGTCCTGAAAGCAACACCTCCGGCACGGGCATCCCTCGAACCTCCGCCGGCCTCGTATAGTGCGGATATTCGAGCAACGCATCCGTGAACGACTCTTCCTCGATCGACTCCGGATCGCCCAACACGCCGGGAACCAATCGGACTGCGGCATCGATGAGCACCAGTGCCGGCAATTCACCTCCGGTCAGCACATAATCTCCGACGGAAATTTCTTCTGGGTGCAACGCCAGCCGCACTCGTTCATCTACTCCTTCGTAGTGACCACAAAGAATGACAAGCCGACGCGGATCGTCCGCCAGATTTTTCGCATAGGCCTGCGTGAACGGACGACCGTGCGGGGAAGGGAACAGCAACCGAATCTGTTCACCGACCTGTCCATAATCGTCCTGAATATGTTCCACCGCGCGCAAGATGGGCTCGGCCTTCATCACCATCCCGGCTCCCCCGCCATAGGGTACGTCGTCCGCAACCTTGTGGCGATCCACGGTATAGTCGCGCAAGTTACGCACCTGAACATGCAGCAGTCCTTTTTCTTGTGCTCGCTTAAGAATACTCTGGCCTAGCACCGGAGCCACCATGTCGGGAAACAGCGTCAGGATGTCACACCGCATGAGGACCCTCAAGCAAGCCGTCGATCCCGCGTACCGTCATCAGACGCCGTGCAAGATCCACCGAGGTCACAAAGTTTTTTGCGGCCGGAATGAGGACTTCTTCCGTCCCCTTGCGAACGACGAAGAGCCGATTCTCCGGTATCTCTAGAATCGTCTCCAGCAAGCCGACCTCCTCGCCCCGATCGTTCTCGACCGTCATCCCGATCAGGTCGCATTCGAAATAGACATCCGCGGACAATGCCGCCGCTGGAGAACGCGGCGCTTGAATCAACCCCCCGCGCAGCATCATAGCTTCCTCCGGCGTCGACACACCCGCAAGACCCATGATATAGGTCGAGCCAGCGCGTCGAACATGCGTCACGGTCCTCTCGACCGTCTGTCCAGTCAACTCCAAGACCTGCACCTGCTTTAAATGGTCCAACCGGCCTGGCACATCGCTTAGCGATCGCACCTTGAACTCACCCCGCACGCCAAAGTGGCGCTCGATCTTGCCGATCGTCACAAAGTCCGTCTGAGCGGTCGTCACGTCCTAGACGTCCTTCTTCTTTGCCGCCTTCGCTGCTTTCTCTGCCTCAAACTGCTTCCATACGCCACACCGACGGAGCAAGGTCCGGACCGTGACGGTCGGCTGGGCTCCCTGGTGCAACCAGCTCAACACCCGTTCCTGCTTCAGCTCCGGCACCGCCGGTTCCTTCAA
>JBDTPK010000480.1:0-3080 GCA_039932735.1 Nitrospirota bacterium | reverse complement strand
TGCTTCTTCCATTGCGTCAATCCGTTTTTTTCGAACAAGATCGTCCAGAGAAGCATAATACGTCTTGCCCAACCTCCGAGCCCGCCACCATCCGCGCGGCATGTCACCAACCAGCACTTGCGCCACTTCAAATATATTTTTCTTTAAGGGGATAGTCGCTCGCCAGCTTGTGCAAAACGTCCCATTTTCTGGTTCTATAACAATGGTATCGAGGTGGCCCTTTGTCTGTATGTCCTCCTGTCTTTTCCGAAAAAATACGACGGGGACTTCGACGATTGGCAATCTAAATGATGTTCTACCGTGTGAGGTCAAATTGAGGAGTACTACTTCTTCTCCACCTTGGGGGTAGGGCATTTGCTGATCTGAAGGTGCTGACTGATAATAAGCCTCATTGAAATCTGCCGGCAAAAACGGAAAGGCATTTTCAAGCCATTCGTCATCATAGGTACCTGCGAATTTATAACGAGGCTCCCATCCTCTTCCGATAGGCCCGAAGGACATTGGCCTATACTTCCCTTTGGGGCGCTTTATTGGAAAGTTGACCTCTTCAGTATTAGGCATAGGAGAACGGTCAACCAGTTTATGCGACATGTCGTTATGATAGCCGCAGCCAATAGGGTTCGGCATCCAAGCCAGATGCTTAGCTGGATCCTCGGATCTGTTATCGAGTCCACCAAAAGCTTTGTCATAGGTGATAGCCATGATGTCAAAATTTTCGCTTTTATCTGGTGAGATTCCCAATATGCCTGCTTTCCAAGAGCGATTACCGACAACATTGAAGGTCTTGTTAATTGAGCCGACTGTCAGACCAACTGTGACCTTGTTGGTAGGCTTCCCACCCGGTGCATATGCCCTGCCATTGAGTAAGACGTCACACTTTGCTTTAAATGGTGAAAAATCAGATTCGTATATCGGTGCGGAAAATCCGGGTTTGCCAGTAAAGGTGTCGGCTTCAACTAGGGGGACTTGTTCCTGAGCTAGCTCAGCTAATTGACCAGATTTCGGAATAGTAAAGGTTCCCTTGATCACTACCACTAAGAATTCTCTGCCGTCCGGCTTCATACCCAAGGTATATCTCGCTAACATCTTCGTCGCGTTCAGCAGTTCCATCGTAAATCCGTCGTGGCTGCTTTATAATCCGATCCTCTTAGTGAGCCTTCTCCAGCGGTCTTGCACCATGTGTGATGACAACAATCTCTATCGTGTCATCCTTCAGGCGATACACGATTCTATAGTTGCTGTATAGTTTCTCCCTAAGATCCACCCTTCCATACTCGGGAACAACCCGGCCCGAGTGGGGAAATCTCGGAATCGCCTTTACAATACCAAGGACTCGCTTGGCAAACAGCGCCGCGTAGCGCTCAGAATCTTGTGCAATATGCTCGCAGATTTCCTCCAACTGCGCGACGGCCCTCGGGGACCATCTTATCGAGCCAGCCATTTGCCCATACGCTTCTCGACCTCGTCCTGAGCGATCCCTTTCCCCTCGTCGAGTTCGTTCAAACCCGTATCGACCTGCATCTTGAAGTAGAGTTCTGCCATGATATCGTCCATCGTCGCGGTATCAGGCAGTGACTGGACGAGCTGTATCACTTCTTGTTTAATCCCCGACATCCTGTACTCCCTGTAGTCTGGTCAATTTACTTGAACCGACCCACCTTTGATGCGATTGACCCCGGAGGATCGGCTGAGCACATAGGCCCCTCGAATGAGGACCTTTCCTGCCCGAGTGAGGGTGATGCTCGCCTTGCCGCACTTCAGCACTATTTCTTTCTTCCCCTCGATCACGACCTGTTCCCCGTCCACCTTCGCTTCAATGGGCCCAGCTTGAGTCGGAGGATTCTGCTCTGGCTCCCAGATAAGACCCACAATGTATGGGCATCGTACGTCACTCGACTCAAATACCACGAGGACTTCGCGTCCCACGTCGACCTGTGTGATAGGCATCGTAGATCGGGCCACTATCGGGTCCAGCATTGACAGACTGGGTACCACGATGTGGATACATCCCGTTGTCTGATCGAAATCCGAGATCATGCCGCGGAACACCCCATTTAGCAACGACCTGCCTTCTGTCCGTAATTCATAAGAGTTCGGATTTGTCTCGGTCAGCAGTTCAAGGATTTGTCCCATCCGTTCGCGTTCCATTTCTTGCCGCCTCCTAACTGTTCATTAAAATCTTCTTGCCATCCATTGTTATCTCGCCTCCCTTAGCTGTCACCGATATATTCTTGCCCTCAATGACGATATCGCCATTCTTACTCATTTGGATCATGGCCTTTCCTGTCTGGATGGTAATTTTGTCACCTGCATCGATCAGAAGGTTTTTCCCTGCCTTGATTGTGACATCTTTACCGGCCGTTTCCGTGATGTTATCGCCGGCGCTAGACGCAATGTTTTTCCCGGCGTTCATGGCAATGTCTTTTCCCGCCTTCTCCGAGATATTGCCCGTGGCATCAACAGACTTGTTGGCCTTGGTATTCTCACTGCTGTTTCCTATCACGTTGACAGACTTCAGCCCGCCAATCTCTTCTGCTTTCAACCCCACGACCGTCTCGTTCATCGCGCCACCGACGGTCACTTGATACCCGGCGCCGACACTCAACGCGCGGGCCAAGAAAATCGTATGGGCTGAGGCGGTCTTTACCGTGATCGTTTCGTTGCCACTGATCGTTTCGCTGTGGTTGCCTCCAATCGTCATGGTTTTATCACTATCAATCGTTTCTGTGTGCGTGGCTCCGACGTGGATTTTTTTGTTGGACCCTACATCTTCGCTCTGGTCAACTTTAACCTTCTTCGTCCGATTGTTGCCGACGCTGAGCGTCTCGTCGTGCCCGACCGTCTGATTCATGTCGTTCTCGATGGCGATGGTCCAATCCTTCTGCCCATGCAGGAAGATTTCCTCGCTGCCTTTTTTATCCTCAAACCTCCACTCGTTGGATCCCCCGCCCCCTTTGGAGCTATTGGACTTGATCCCACTCTGCGTCTGATTGGCCGGTAAGGCATAGGGCACGGTCTGTTCAGCATTGTAGACGCGGCCGGTGATGATTGGCTGGTCGGCATCGCCTTCGAGAAATTCC
>JBDTPK010000479.1:0-3093 GCA_039932735.1 Nitrospirota bacterium | reverse complement strand
CGCTGTACCCGCCGAAAATGCCACGGATCGGATAGGCGATTCCGGCGTCAGGAGGGACGTACGCCGCATAGTTAATCGTCTGCGCCAGAATTCTGGTCTGTTCGGTCTGGCCCTTCTGATCAATCCGAAGAAACGTATGGCCGAACATGGATGCGGGATTGTTCAAGAAGGCAGAGGGGAAAATGAGCGTGACCGAGTGGGCCTCGAAGTCATTGAACCAGCGATCAAACCGTTCGCATACCATCTTCGGCAAACGGGAATCGTCGAATTGCAACCGTTCCCGCAACCAGTGGTACCGGGCAATAAAGGCGCATTGAGCCGGCTGCCTCGAGCGCCCAACGAGCTCATCGGAAAAGAATTTCGTCAGTGTCGCGTCGAGTTCTGCCTGTGGGTCAGTCTTCCCATCGGGCGACATGAAAAATCCCGGGTCGTCCTGCTCACTGGTATGGCCTCCGAAAATATTTTCTCGATAATGAAGCAGTAGATGCCACTCTCGCGCGCTCGCGAGCTTGGTTTGCGAACCCTTGTTGATCAGCTCAACAAGATAGGCATTCTCAGGAGGCGCACCCGCATCAGCCGCCAAGACTGGAAAGAGAAGAAGAATGAATAGCAGTAGAGCGACGTACAAGCAGCGAGCCAGACAGACAGAGGGCTTCGACCATGAGATCGAAGCCCTCTGTTGATGATTAACGAGTGGAAACCTTGGCAAGGACTGGATGCGCGGCAATTGCATTGTTAATCGCTTTCACCATCGCAACTGGAGAGGTTTCCCCTGCCTTCACCAAAGAGGTATATCGATCCTGTGTCATGGCAAAAAACTCAGCCTGATGCTCGGCCGGCACACCCATCAACGTGGCGAGTGACGCGAGATGCTCCCCCTGGCCTTGGGCCATTTCCTGGGACAAGCTTTCAAAATTCGCAGACGCAAACATATTCACTCTCTCTTCAACCCAAACCTTTCCGCTATTCTTGCATCCAAGCGTTCCCGTAGTGATTGCAAAAGCCTGCAGCGGGATAACTGGGTTGTTTGTCGTAGAGATCAGCATCTGCTTCCCAATGTTGTCTGTATTCGGATCGTTTTTCCACACCTCTTTTCCTAGGCCACATCCTGGCCCAGTATCGGCAATCCCCATAGCCAAACCTATACCGACTTGAGTGCCAACGAAAGCCATTACAGCCAGTGCTGTGATCAGCCCCTTGCGCATGTAAACCCTCCCTTGAACATGGATTCGAAGGCGACCACGCCTCAAACATTTACTGTCTTACACATACAGCAAACAAATGAGCGAGACTAGAAAAATTCCGCAGACTCCAGACAATACAACACACGGATCGAGGCTTATGCGCCTACAACCGAAGAACCCTAATTGGCTGAGAAGCAAGGACTAGCTTATCACTTATTCTCCGCAAGGCTGGGATGAACCGCTATCGCCTCTCGCACTGTCTTCTGGACCAGAACTTGATCATCTTCTCCAGACATAACCAAGGACACGTAGCGCTCTTGTGCCGCCGCAAAGAATTCAGGTTGATGTTCCAACGGCACGTGCATAAGACTGGCCAGCGACGCAAGGTGCTCGCCGCCTCCACGAGCCATATCCTCTGAAAGGCTAGCGTAATTAATCTCAATGAAGAGGCTCGCCCTCTCGCTGTTCCATATTTTTCCGTCATTACTGCAGCCAGAAGTTCCTGAACCGATGGAAAATGAGTAACTGCCAGTCACATTGGTGCTGGCCATGAACATCTGCGGCGCGATCTGCTTTTGACCTTTCCAGCCCTCCCACAACTTCTTGCCCAACCCACAGCCTGGCCCAGTATCCGGATTCGGCGTAGCAAATGTGAGACTCGCAGGAGAACAGGTCAGGGACAGAACAAATAGTATAAAAATTGACTTCCTCATGGCAGAGGCTCCCCTTTCTCTTACCACACCCACGACAGTTGTTACAGAATCTCGAACGCGGGCGGAGTATAGCATGACGAAACACGTAAGTTGAGATCGTCTGATTCACTATGACGAGCAGCGTCTTGTCGTATTATTCAACTTGCAGCTGGTGGGTATGACCAAATATGAGGGTGTCCGTCCGTTTACCCTCAAGAAAGGCTCATCCGCCCTTCGTGAGCTTCCTCTCTTCGTACAGAAAAGACGGATGGCAACGCAGCAGCCTGCCAGTTCAATCACAGTCTCTGAAGGAGACCTCTCTGCTCGAACCCTGAGTTTCCGCTAAAATATTTCGGTGTGCCGAATTCTTCATCTGAAGATTGTAAGGAATCGACTCCGGTCAGTTTCACCAGAACCGTGGCACATGAAAACGGTCGAGCACCTTATCCGAAAAATCTAACGGGTCCGCTGAGTCCTCGATCAGCTCCTGTAACTGACGTATCGCATTGCCTTGCTCAGATTCCGGCACTCTCAACGTGACCAAGAGACTTGCGAGATATTCTCCCTGCCCAACAGCCAAGTTTTGCTGAACCTCTGAATACCCTATCAGCGTGAGATTTCTCAGTGTCTTCATTCGCGTAACCTGCTCTCGTTGTTCACGGGAAGCCTTCTTCGGACTCAGCACGACGTGATAGTGATGTTTCAGGAGGAGAGTGTGGTCGACATATCCCTCCTTCTTGAGAATCAGGAACGTATTCGGTGTTCGTTCAATTGTTACATCCAGAAGCGGGGTCTCGCCGAGAGGTATGGACCCCATGAGGAACACCTCTGCACCGGGAGGATCTGACGAAATTTTTATTTTCTGGTCCAACCCTCCTTTGCTACCCATGGAGACCGCACTCGTACAACCCGTAAATGCTATTCCCATGACAGCCAGGAACAATACGGCTCTCATGCTTCTCATCATGTTTCTCATTCCTTCTGAAGGAACTTCACAAATACGTACCTGTAAAGGGTGAACAACATTATGTACAGGCTCTCGAATTGTCAACATCCCCGCATCAACTGTAAGCCTCGTTGAATCCTGTTCTCCTTGCTCCCCAGTCTTCCATGAACAACAGCCTATGTGCAGGACATTTAGTGGAAAGAATTACGCGGCGGTGACCGGAACGATCTGCTCCAGCCTTTCGATCGCGGATCAATCGCTAATGGTCCCG
>JBDTPK010000478.1:0-3095 GCA_039932735.1 Nitrospirota bacterium | reverse complement strand
TTCCAAGAGGCCAGCTTTCTGGAAAACGGACGGAGAAGCCGAACGGGCGTTCGTATAGACGTTCCATGCGCGTTCTTCATTCCCCGGCGCAGCAGCAAGGGAGGCTTGGGTCGACAGGCCATAGCCCATCACCATCGCAATCAGTAAGCAAGCCCAGCTCATTGAGCCCTCATAGACCAGAGTCGATTTCCACTATTGCGCGGACCGCGCGCAGCGAAATCCGATGGTCGCGGCGCGCTGATCCAGCAATGCCCCGCCTCTGGTGGCCGTTCGCAACATAGCCGGCGCGCTCCTCCACGATCCTCCACGCACCACCTTGTACCGGCCGCCGGCAGGTCCGTGGGGATTCCGATCTGGCATGCTCGCATAGTAGTCGATCCCAAACCAGTCTTCGACCCACTCGGCTGCATTTCCCGCCATATGATGCAGGCCGTAGGGGCTTCGTCCATCCTCCCCACTATCGACGGAGGCCACGACGGGAATCTCGTGGGCGTGAGATTGTCCGAACTTCGCCAGTGCCGGCGTGGGCGGTCTCTGTCCCCAAGGAAAGAGATTGCCGCTGGCCCCGCGCGCAGCCTTTTCCCATTCGGCTTCTGTGGGAAGTCGCTTCCCCTGTGCGCGACAAAAATCCGAGGCCTCAGACCAGGTGACATAGAGCGCCGGCCACTGGGTCAAGGTCTCGGGCGGCATGGAATGGATCGTCGTGACATGATCGATCAGCTTACGCACTTCCTCGGGAAGGAGGCGTTGTTGTTGCCGCAGCCACCGCACATACTCTCCGAGGCTCACCTCGTCTCGATCGATTTCATACTGATCGAGCCAGACGCGACGCTGGGGCTGTTCTGTGTCGTCGTACTGGAGCTCCAATCTGAACGGTTTGTGGCTGACGCGGGCGGTGCCCATGATAAAGTGACCTTCGGCTACGGTCAGCAGAGGAGCGCTGCCGGCAAGGGCGGCAATGTCCTCAACAGGGCCTCGCCCCTCATTCGTCGCTGCCGTTACAGTGCGCAGAAATAATGCACCCATGACGGTTGCGACGAGGACGCAGCCGAAGGCGTGAAGATATTTCCAGGTTCGGCCCTCGGTGCGCCCAGCGATGCGGAGACCATTCTGCGTCACGATCGAATACCATTGATAGAACATGGTTCAGTATGAATGCGCGATCATCGTCAGCACAAGGTTCAGGGTTTCCTATACGAACTGGCGGACTGCGTATGACAGGCGGGAAAGAAAGTTCTGAGTTCGAAGTTTAGAACACGTCAGTCTTCAGACCGACTCGGCTGCCCGGCCCTTCCCAATTCGCCTTTAACTCAGAACGCAGAACTCAAAATTCAGACCTTCTTTCCTCGCCGAGACGGTTTCACCTGTCGCGCTTTTCCGACCAGTCTAGCTTCGTGTTCTTTCCATCATTCTTCTTTCCCGTGGGCGAACCTCGGTACCTGCCGACGAAATGTCTGAGAAGAATGTTGCCTACAATCTCAGGCCCGGCTATTGCTTGCGTAGTATTGCTATGAAGGTCTAATATCAGGAGGAGAGTTGCTGGCTCTTGACGAAGGTCAAGGAAGCAAAGCAGCTCTCAGATGTCAGCCCTCGGTGAGAACCGGAAGATTCACGGGAGTAGGTTATGAGCAGGATACAGCAGTCGATGGTCGTGTTGGTGTTCGCGCTCGTTGGCTTGCTGGGCGGTGACTACGAATCGCGAGCAGGCGAGGATGCCAATCCAGTTCGTGTGGCGGAGATGCAGAAGACCCTTCGCGAGCTCTGGCTCGGGCATATCTTTTTGATTCAGCACGCCGTGCTGTATAACGTGACGCACGATCCGGAGGAGCGGGACGCTGCCGACAAGCAAGTCCTGGCCAATGCCAAGCAGATTGCGAACGTGTTTATCCCGTTCTACGGCGAAGCGAGGTCCGAGAAACTCTATACCCTGCTGGCCGATCATTATACCGCGGTCAAAGGATACTCCGAGGCCACAGTCGCGGAGAATAGGCGCCAACAGGATGCAGCACTGGCCAACTTGGCGTCCAATGCCGACGACATCGATACATTCTTCGTCGGCATCAACCCCCAGCATCTGGTGACCGGCACCATTCGGGGCCTGATTGCTGCGCATGTCGCCCATCATGTGCTCCAAATCAACCAGTACAAAAATAAGCAGTATGCGAAGCTAGAGAAAACCTGGCCAATGATGCGCCAGCACGTCTATGTCATTGCGGATACGCTCACGAAGGCATTGGCGAAGCAGTTTCCGGACAAGTTTTCATGACTCGTGAGTGATCTCGCGGCCTGTGCCGATTCCGGGGAAGAACGTCTATACCTGCGTGCACACATGTAGGCGAATAAGATCCTCAGCCTGTGGGCTTGATCCTGCGTGCGCCGATCTTTATTATGTGCGGGGTCAACGATCAAAAGGTTGGGATTGTGATCTGTCCCTCGTTGCCGATAGGACTGGAATCGACGGTTCAGTTCGTGGGTCACGTATTCCGACTCTCCTCATTCTGGGCGAGGGTCAGCTCCACACGTATTTCAAGTACAACTAGGCTCCGGCAGCGTCATGACTATTCTCGTGACCTGGACTCGCCGGATCGCGGGCAGTCTTGCCTGCAGAGCAGAGCGCGTTTCATGATCCTGACGGAATGTGGGGTGGCTAGATCAGGCCAGCCGAGCGGGAGGCGCCTGTGACATTCCCCTAGTATGCTACATAAAATTTAGTTGATGCCAAAAAACATGGTTGGAATTTTCCGTATGGCGCTGAAGCCACAATAACCGCAGGACGCTCAAAATGGCTGTCCAGCAAGTGCGCGGCGATCGAAGAGCCGAGGAGGCACGTTCCGCACTTTGTGGGGCCGTTCGCCCATACAATAGGTCTTGACGAACGGAAAAGCCCCTCCAGTACTTCTGACTCCCGAAGACTCTCGTTGAGCCTCTGAGCGAAGCGAGAAGGCCGCTGGCAGACTTTTCCAACATCCTGCTAGTAGTCGGCAAGGTTGGAATCACAGGAGCAGGCTATGCTGGATGGGTAAGGAGGCTATCCAGCGATCGAGTCAGGCTGAGGTCGAGGTGAAGATTGAGTGAAGATCAGATGTTTACCATCT
>JBDTPK010000477.1:0-3100 GCA_039932735.1 Nitrospirota bacterium | reverse complement strand
CGTTGATGTCGAGGTTACCGAAGGCGGCATAGAACGCGCGGTTCGCTTGGTTCACCTCTTCAATGCGTTGTTCCAACATGCACAGCTCCTTGCCTAAAAAATGAGCCGTATCATACTGCAATCACGAAGACGAGGCGAGGAGAGAATGGAGGAAGAAAACAGCCCGACCATCCTTCTTGCCCGCAGAAAAGAGGAGGGGATGGAGCCTGGTGATCTTCTGTGCTCGCGCAACGCGCGGCCTCAGAAGGCCCTCGTTGGACGCGCGCAGCGGAAGATCAATCAGCCCCCATCCCTAGAGAGAAACGAGCAAGCTTGGAAGGAGCAAGTATATCGTCCAATGCGCGAAGGGAGGGATATCCTGGCTATTCCCTTTTAGGGTAGGAAAGGCGGAACGGGCTCAATCTGAGCAGGCTGCTCAAAAAGGCCGTCCAGCAAGGCCGCCACGGTTCTTTACTCTCTCTCAAAAGGGTGGCCTGATCGATCCTCGATTGCGCGCGTCGAACGAGCACCTTCCTAGCGTGCGCGTTCCGCGAGCAGGAGGACGGTCAGGCTACCCTTTCCTTCAATTTTCAGCAGCCGGTTATGTTGTGAGACGGGAGGTTTGCCGATCTACTACCCACACTCCGGCCAAGATAAGCGCGATGCCAAGGATTTCACTGGTGCCTACTGATTCGTGCAACAGCACCGCGGACAACACGACGGCAGCCACAGGAGTCAGATTGCCAAGGACCGACGCGCGAGAAGGCCCAATGCCCTTCACGCCGAATAGCCACGCCTGTTGCGCGATGGCCGTGGCGAACAGGACCAGATACCCCAGCGCCATCCAGTCCGTCGGCGTCACGGACCCGAGTCCCGCATCCAGCATCTTGCGATCCGTCCACAACAGAGGAATTTGGAGGACGGTGGCAACGAGCAGCGTCGTCCAATTGACGGTGAGAGCCGAGTGGCGCTCCATAAGCTGCCGGCTGCCAATACTATAGAGAGCCCAGCTCACCACGCCGAGAAAGACCAGCAGGCTGCCGAGCAACGGCTGCTCGCCCGCGGCCTGAAACCCCGCCACGGAGACCAACCCCACCCCCGCAAAAGATAGGAGACCACCCGCCCACACAGCACGCAGCGGAACATCCCGGATCAACAGAGCCGAGAGCAGCGCGGTCACCACCGGACTCGATCCGATAATCACCCCTCCGACGGCCCCGCTCACATACTTGAGCCCCATTATAATGAACAGGTGGTTGCCCAACACGCCGAGCCCGAGCAGTCCCAGCATGCGCACATCCGCCTTGGTCAGCCTGGCCACAGTGCCTTCCTGCCACCACCAGATGCTCAGGAGAATGGCCAACCCACCGATGTCCCGCAGGACCGAGGCTTCGACCGCGGAGAATCCGCTCAGAGCCAGCTTCTGAGCCACGATCGACCCGCCCCACAGTATCGCGGCAGCGATAATCGCCCCATAGGCCAGTCTGTTGGAGGAGGATGTCATGGGCCATGGAAATACCGTCGTTTTCGCGTGCCGTCAAGAAGTATTCTTCCACGCTCGTGGACCTATGCCCAGTTGCCCGTGCATGAGAACGGAGCGATTAGACAGAGCGGGCAGATCTACTGCGGAACTACTCACACCCTTGCATGGATAAGATGCAGGGAAGGACCTCCAAGAAATTACTTGGACTGAGGGCATAATCCTGGCAGGATATCACACGAATCGTATCTCACATCCCAAGAGAAGATGTCTCGTTTACAGAACCCGATCATGCGGAATTAAACGTCGCACCACCATGCCACCAAAGGTCTTCATCAGTCACGCGTCAGAGGACAAGGACCGTTTCGTCATCGACTTTGCGAGCCGGTTGCGAGCGCACGGCATTGATGCGTGGCTGGATCGTTGGGAAATGCTTCCCGGTGACAGTCTGGTCGACAAGCTGTTCGAAGAAGGCATTCACAGCGCAACAGCCGTCGTGATTGTGCTTTCGGCGAACAGTGTCGACAAGCCTTGGGTGAGAGAGGAAATCAACGCGGCGTTCGTGAAGCATGTCGACGGCGGCACGAAGCTGATTCCCGTCGTGCTAGACGACTGCCGCGTGCCGGCATGTCTGGCGTCAACATTATGGGAAAGGATCTCTGACCTGACCGCGTATGAACAAAGCTTCGAAAGAATCGTCGCCGCAATCACTGGTGTTCGGGACAAGCCGCCTCTCGGTACCCTACCAGGCTACGTCAGCGCCCCAACAATCACGATGCAAGGGCTGGCTCATGTCGACAACCTGGTGCTGAAGGTCGTCTGCGAGCATGCCTTGCGCAACGGCTATGCGAGTATCGATCGCGATGAGCTACATCAATCGGAGGCGCTCTCATCCCTCCCGCAACAAGAACTTGCCGACTCCCTGGATGTGCTTGAATCGGAAGGGCTCGTACACGTCGAGTCCCCCGGAGGCGCTTGCTATTTTGTCCAAGTCAGTACCGATGGATTCCAGCAGTTCGCAAAGGCCTACCTACCCGACTACGAGTCCACGATCCACGCCGTCGCGAGCGCAATCCTGAACGAATCCGTCGAGAGCAATTCTGATCTACAGGCGAAAATTGGGAAGGGCCAGTTCCTGATCAATCACATCCTTGACGTATTCGAAGGCCAGGGCTACATCCAGCTGGAGAAGTTTGGAGACGGTCGGAGCAGTGTCTACTCGGTATCCGTCAAACTGAGGCGAGCCTTCGGTGCCTGACAAGGCGACGCCTCACCCTTCACTCAATCGGAGAGACACTCGATACTCACCTCGCATATCAAGACCAACAAGGGGATCGGGGGTTTTTTCGCAAACCCTGCTTCACGGCTCGCGGCGCGCCTAACCCAATGACTCATGATCGATCCAGACTGAATCTTCGGATTCTGATCTCGCCGTGATTGCGTCTGCGCCTCCCGTCTGCAGTCCCTTTCGCCACACAGGCAGACCTCATGGAGCGATCCATGGGTCAACCTCGCGTCGATCTTGAACATCTATTGGAAGACCTACGGGATGCCTATCCCTACAGTATCTCAGACTTAATCCTCACCGAGATCATTGCCGACTCTCTGGACTCAGAAGAAGAAAAACAACTGACGAACTAG
>JBDTPK010000476.1:0-3102 GCA_039932735.1 Nitrospirota bacterium | reverse complement strand
GCTGTTAGGGTTGCATCTCGTCATGCGGTGGGGATGGCTCAAAGAAATCCGATTTCTGACTCTCGGTCTTGGTGTGATCGGCATCGTTGTCCTGACTCTCACCGGCTATTGGGGTGGCGAGTTGGTCTATACCTACGGAATCGGTGTGAAAACTGTGACGTCACCGAAGACTCCCTAAATTTTGTGCCTTCCAGGATTCTTTCGTAGTGGCATTTCGCCTCAGTTTCCTGGCGCTATCGTAGCAAGACTCCCCACTCTCGTCGCAGGATAGAGCGAGGCCGGAATTTCCATTGCCGAATACCGTGCTAATCCATTCCTGTCAGGACCTCCGCCTTCTATACGACTGGCATAGAGTTTGCTGTTTCGTATGCATGAGTTCTGTGAAGGGATGCCCTAATTAATGGACACATCAGATATGCATCAAGCAAGAAATGTCGGAGCGTATGCGATTGACGAATCCGTTGCGAATAGATTGTCTCATATTCGAAGGCAGAGTAGAGAAGCGACATAGGATGCGAATGTTCGCGATCAGCAGGCGAAGGATATGAGGGCATTATCAGTGCAGCGGCTCGATCAGGCGGACGAATTGTAGCCACGTAACCATTCAACACCACAGAGGAGGTGCCATGACCACGTTATCGAGACCCGGAGTTCCTGTCGGGGGATTCAAGACTGTCGGACAAATTCATGCCACGAACGATCTGGTATTCCGATGGAACCGGAATGCGATGGAAGTTGCCGTCGAGTTATTGTCTACGCACACGCCAGGCGCTCCCGTGGTGGACGGAAGCGGTGAATTCATAGGGTTCGTCAGCGAGTTCGACCTCCTTCGCGCGCTTGAGGCAAAGAAGGACTTGAACCAGCTGACGGCAGGGGATGTCATGGCCAAGGATCGTATTGCGGTCACGTCCGATACCAGCATCGACGAGGCGGTGAAGGTCATGGAAGAGAAACGGCTTCTCAATCTTCCGGTCAAGGTGAATGGGAAGGTAGCCTATTCGATTACGCGACATGATCTGCTGCGGGCCTGGATCGGTCTCGGAGTCGACATCGAAAATGATATTGCCCAGTAAGGTCTGTGTGATGAGGATTGACGACATCATTCTCGTGTCCCGTGCTCGACACGTTGGGCGTTGCTGGTTGGACTCCTCAACAGCCGATTAAAGGAGGAAGGTGATGAAGCTGAAAATGATTCCGTTGCTAGTCGTAGTGGCTTCTATCGCCATTCCCGCCGGAGCCACCGAACGGCATATGATGCAGCAATTGGTGCCGGCTGACAAGCTGGCCGAAGCGCAGGCCCTTACAAGCCCTTTGCCGCAATCTCCGGAAGTCATAGAGCAAGGTAAGGCGCTCTATAACGGCAAGGGCGCCTGTTTCAACTGTCATGGGAAAGATGGGGATGGCAATGGGCCGCTGGCAACCCAGCTGAAACCATCGCCTCGCAATTTCCAGCACCATGGATTCTGGCGCCATCGGACGGAAGGGGAAATCTTCTGGGTAATCAAAAACGGATCGGCTGGTACCAGTATGGTTGGATTTGGCGGGCAACTGACGGACGGAGAGATCTGGGCCTTGATCCAATACGTGCGCAGTTTCGCCGGTGAGCATGGGCTTGGCATGATGGGACGTGAAGAGGGTATGGGACCCATGATGGGACCAGGCGGCGGAATGGGCGGCATGGAACGCGGCGGATCGAGACGTGGGATGGGCGGTTGTGAGGGCGAAGCCTGTGACCGGTAACTGTAACGCTCATTTTTAAGGTGGAATGTTCAATTCAGATTTCTAGCCTCCTACAAATAAGTTGAATCCTTTTGGGGCTACTTGTTTCCCACAGTCAGTCGAATGTGCAGGGTCTTTCTCGGCCTAGATGAACTGGGCGAAGATCCCCCTAACTCAGGAGGTGTATTGTGATGAGAAAATGGTTACTTGCAGTTGTCGCGATGGCTGCCATTGGATGTAGTGGGCTTGCCCCCCAAAAGGCGATGAGCGGTGAACCAACAAGCCCTGCTCTCGGATACGATATTCATGTGCAGGCTCCGCACATGATGGCGGACGGCACGACGGGGGGCCCATTTCATCATTACTGTAAGGGAATTTCTGACAAGATTCTTCAATGCCTGCTGTTTGAATCAACTGATCCGAAGGCCCCGTTGGTGGCGATCGAGTATTTTGTCGCCAAAGATCTGACACGAACGCTTCCTGCCATTCAGTGGCACCGGCATTTCCACGATCACAAAGTCGAGATTGCGACAGGCCGCGTCCAAATTCTCGATATGCCGAGTGAACAGGCCGCTAAGGTCGCGGAAATCGCCGCAGGGACCGACGGTGTAATTTATCACCTGTGGCAACATGGGCAGGAATTCCCGGACGGCACCGTGAGCTTCCCGCAGTCTCTCGGGCACAAGTTCCCCGGGTATTCCGACAACAAGTAGGGTCAAGAGAGGGGGCCGGCCTTGTCCTCTGTGGATCCGGCTGGTCCCTGTCGGTCCCCCGTCGATCTCGATTGATTGCGAAATGAGAGGAAGCGTCATGCATCCGTATCGCTTGTTTGCGGTGGTTGTGGCTGCAGCGTTGGGCACGTGGAGCATTCCGGCCTTCGGGGCCGATGAAGCCGTACTCAAACCACGAGTGCCGATCGACCAGATCGAGGCAGTGAGAACGTGGACGAATCCGCTTCCAGTCACCGAGGAAACAATTGAGAAGGGGAAGAGGCTTTTTCACGGGAAAGCCTTCTGTGTGACCTGTCACGGGAAAGATGGCAAGGGGCTGGGAAGCGACATTGAGCCGGGCGTTCTGAAAGGTCCGTTGCCGCGGAACTTCACCGACAAGGAGTGGCAGGCCGCTCGAACCGACGGGGAACTGTTTTGGATTGTAAAGAATGGCAGCAAGGGCACGGCGATGGCTCCCTTTATTCCGCTCGTACTGACGGAAGAAGAAGCCTGGCAGGTGCTGCGATATGTGCGGTCATTTGGTCAACAGTAAGTGGTCGTCAGAGCCTGATACGCTTGGCCCATGAGTCTCCTATTCCTGATGATCTGACGAATATTTCGTGCTCACCCCCTGAAATACAGCGAAGGACTGATTCAGCCAACCGTTTGCCTA
>JBDTPK010000475.1:0-3103 GCA_039932735.1 Nitrospirota bacterium | reverse complement strand
CGAAAACAGACCTTATTGGCATTCGATGAATTCCCACTCGGAAAAAAACTAAAATACATGACGGTCGAGGGTCAAAATGGCTTCATCAACTCTCTCAGTCGGAATGAACCGGGGAGTGGGAGAAATCAAAGGGGCGGGAGTCTTTTTCGTCTGAGCCGTTGGACACCTGTTTGGCCAATGGCAGCGCAGCATGGCAGATCTTCTACCGAAACCGCTGCGATCTTGTACGGCAAGCAGAAAGGCACGGTGGTGGGCGACAACCTGCAGAAGCCGGGGCGACCGTCGCCCAGCTATCACCGCGCATTAATGGCGAACACCCGGCTGGCCCTCCGGCCTTGCCGACCCCAGAAACTGTGGCGACCGGACACGTCGA
The DNA here is from genome assembly GCA_039932735.1 of Nitrospirota bacterium. Taxonomy (GTDB): domain Bacteria; phylum Nitrospirota; class Nitrospiria; order Nitrospirales; family Nitrospiraceae; genus Palsa-1315. The sequence goes on along the minus strand of JBDTPK010000475.1, from coordinate 2,730 downwards.
TTGCCCTTTTTAGGCTCATATGACCATTCGTAATCTGGCGGGCAGAGGCCTGCCTCGTCTTATTCTTGCTATCGCGGCGAGCGCCATGGTGGGGGCCGGGGTGGGAGTCTGTGGCACCGCTCCGGCTTCCGCGAAGTGCGGTGGCTTTCTCTATTTCTATGACGGTGCGGCCCTCACGACGAATCCAGCTGCTGCAAAACCGGCCGTCACGATCAATCTCTCTCTCCGGCAAGATCAACATATTATGCGAAACGGCGACCAAGAACCCGATCCGGCGCCCACAAATGCTGTTCTTCACAAAGATCAGGATCACGCAAATTTTTCCTTTCTGAGCGGCCATGTGCTGTTCATGGATGCCAGGACGCGTAAACCTGAGGCCTGCTTGTCGATGGGAAAGAATGCCCATACCGCCTGGTCGACGCCCATCAGAAGATGGCGATTACTGCGAACATCATCGAAAAGAAATTTGTCCCTATTTTGACCGACTGTGCCCCTCATACATTCAAGTTTGATCCTGAAAAGGATGTGGTGAATCTTGCCTTGCTGGAGGGAGGGGAGCGCTCGGATACCTCGCCCATATGCCCGATTACCGAGTCATCCAGTCGCTATGCGTTTGTGACGTTGCGGGGAGGAGGGCTGTTTGTATTCGATGCCACTACCACGCCGATGAGCCTCGTGGCCATGCGTAACAATAATGAGATACATCCTGCCGGCTGTGGTGGCATTCCGGTCGGCGGGACGATGTATGTCAATTCCGGTGGCGGCTGGCCGATCGCGCCTCTTTCTTATGATGTGTATGCCCTACGACGAATGTGGATGAGATGGAGATATCGATAAGGAAATTGCCGCTACGACATGGCACCTATCGTTCAGGCTCTGTGAGCGCGCGTCTCGCGCTCACGGTGTCGTTCCTCATGCAGGGAGCATGTGGGGGAGTGGGTTTGAGAGGTGATCTGCCGACCGTCGAATCGGTGGATCTCTCGCGCTATGCCGGCACCTGGTATGATATTGCGCGGCTCCCGATGTGGTTTCAGCGTCACTGTGTTAATTCCAAGGCGATCTATTCGAGCCGTTCTGATGGTGCAGTCGGCGTACACAATGAGTGTGTAGCTGAATCCGGCGCGGTTGAGCAGGCGGACGGAGTGGCAACGGTGGTCGATGCTAGGACGAAGGCGAGACTGACGGTGGTATTCGACAACTGGTTCGCGCGACTGTTCGGCTCATCTCGCGAAGGGAATTATTGGATTCTCGATCTCGACCCAGAATATCGGACCGCGATAGTGGGGACTCCAGATCGTCGATATCTCTGGATCCTATCCCGGACCCCTCAGTTAGAGGAGGACACCTATCGAAGTCTGGTGGAACGGGCTAGGCAGCTGGGGTACTCTGGGTTGAATCTCATCAAGGCCCGACGCCTTGCCTCATCGTGACTGATCGTCAGGGATTCGTCGCAGGCATCACAATTCATTCACCTTGGAGAACAGAGCATGACCTTGACTGCCTACAATCATGTGCCGGTTCCTTCGTTCATGTATGGCACGGCGTGGAAAAAAGAGGCCACGACACAATTGGTGCAACTAGCCGTGGGGGCAGGCTTCACAGCCATCGACACGGCTAATCAATTGATTCATTACCAGGAAGCACTGGTGGGGGAAGCCCTGCTGGCCCTTGCACAGCAAGGGATCACGCGAGATCGACTCTTTCTTCAAACCAAGTTTACGTCGACGAATGGCCAGGACCATCGCACTCCCTACGATGCTTCGGCCAATCTCACCACCCAAGTAACTCAGTCCTTCGACAGCTCGTTGGCTCACTTGTACACCGACTATCTTGATTCGTATGTCTTGCACGGGCCCTATCAGCGGCAGGGATTGGGCGCCGCGGACTGGGAGGTATGGGCTGCCATCGAAGGACTCTATCGATCCGGGAAAACGAAGATGATTGGCATCAGCAATATCACGGCTGAGCAACTCACCCAGCTCTGTACCCGAGCAGCGGTGAAGCCCATGATGGTACAAAACCGCTGTTATGCGGCACTCGGATGGGACAAAGAGGTGCGGGAGATCTGCCGGGCTCACGACATCATCTATCAAGGCTTTTCACTGTTGACCGCGAATCAAGGAATTTTTTCCGAGCCAGCCATTCGGGCCATCGCCCAACGATTAGGGGCTGGTCTCGCACAGGTCGTCTTTCGATTTGCGATACAGGTCGGGATGCTCCCCTTGACCGGCACCACGAACCCGCAACACATGAAAGAAGATCTCCAAGCCGAACAGCTTACCCTCACCGACGATGATATGCAGGTGATCGAAACGATCGGGATGTAATCACCGGTCCAACTCCAAGTGCAACACTACCGCTCTGCTGGGCTACGGTGTTGCCATGCCAACGAAATGCGACACACACGTGAGTGCGGAAGACCGTGAGACTTTGAGCCTGAGCCTCGCCCAGGGCCATTCACTGCGGAAGATGGCGAGCGTGGTGGGACGCGCCCCCAGCACCGTGAGCCGCGAGGTGGCCCGCAACACGGCGCGAGGCCGCCCCTCTCGCGCCTGTACGGCGCAGGTCCAGGCCGCTGCCAGAGCCTGTCAGCCACGCAGACCCCGCACACTCGTGGATCCCTGGCTGTGGCAGTCTGTCCAAACACAGCTGCGGCAGGGCTGCTCGCCTGAGCAGATTGCTGGACGACTCCGACACGCGTCTCCTGACGACATGCGCAAACAGCTCTCG
>JBDTPK010000474.1:0-3104 GCA_039932735.1 Nitrospirota bacterium | reverse complement strand
ATCTTCACGGTGGGGCTCGCAATGCGCCCACGAAACACCAGGTCGTTGCCGATCATCTCGATTCCCGCAAACATGTCTTTCAGATTGCCTGCAATCGTGATCTCTTCCACAGGATAGGCTAACTCGCCCCCTTCGATCCAAAACCCGGCAGCTCCCCGTGAATAGTCGCCGGTCACCATATTGATGCCGAACCCGATGAGGTCCGTGACATACAAACCCTGCTTCACCGTCTTGATAATTTCTTGCGATGTCTTCGTGCCAGGCGCGAGATATAAATTCGTGGGACCGACCGATGGATTCTCACCGACGCCACGCGAGGCGTTGCCGGTCGATGCCAAACCGAGCTTCTTTCCCGAATAGGTATCCAGCAAGTAGCTCTTCAATACTCCTCGCTCTACTAGTGTCGTCCTCCTGGTCGGGAGACCTTCGCCATCGAACGGTCGAGAGCCCAATCCTCCAACCAATCTCCCATCGTCATAGATCGCGACATACTCCGGAGCCAACGATTTGTCTAATTGGCCGGCCAGGAATGAAGCCCCTTTGTAGAGGGAATAGCCTGACACCGCGCTGCAGAGATTTCCCATGAGACTTCCAGCCGTTTCTTGATCGAAAACGACAGGCACTCGTTGGGTTGCTATTTTTCTTGCTCCGAGCTTTCGGACCGTCCTCCGCGCCGCTTCCACACCCACCGCCTCAGGCGAATCCAGCTTGGAGAATTTCCGTTGCACGCTGTACCAGGAATCGCGCTGCATGGCCCCCGTATCAGAATCGGTGGCGATGGGCGACACCGACATGGAGAACGTGGAACTCTGGTACTCCCCGAGAAATCCGTGACTGTTGCTCAATACGACGCGCCCAGAGGAGGAATCGAAGTCGCCCCCTTCCGAATTTGTCACACGCTCGTCCGTAGACATGGCGGCGGCTTCGACCCGTTTGGCCAGTTCGATCTGTTGTTCCGTATTCAGTTTGGTTGAATCGTAGAGATCACAATCAGGGACCTCCCCTGCCATCTGATCCGCCGCAGGCAAACCGGACACCTGATCTTCCACGACCGCCTTCGCTAAGGTACAGGTCTCAGCGACGAGCTGATTCAAGGAGTCCGCGGTGAAATCCGATGTGGAGGTGCTGGCGGAGCGTTTCCCGACAAACACGCGCAAGCCAAGACGTTTTTCTCGTGCTTTGGTGAGGCGATCGACCGCACCCAACCGAACTTGCACCGAAAAGGTTTCGCCGTCAGCGATAATGATATCCGCTTCCGTCGCCCCACTACGCTTCGCCTTGGCTAAGAGATCCATCGCGAGCTGGCTGTACCCATTGCGTTGTTCGATCTGTTGACTCATCGCTGCGTCCCGCCTACGGTGATTTCATCGATCCGAATAGTCGGAAGACCGACACCCACTGGAACAGACTGCCCATCCTTGCCACAGGTACCGATGCCCTCGTCCAGCTTGAGGTCGTGCCCGACCATCGAGACCTTGGTGAGGATCTCTGGTCCACTGCCGATCAATGTCGCGCCCTTGACCGGCCTCGTAATCTTTCCTCCCTCGATCAAGTAGGCTTCACTGGCGGAAAACACGAATTTGCCGTTGGTGATATCTACCTGCCCACCACCGAAGGACACGGCATAGAGGCCGCGATCGACCGAGCGGATTATCTCCTCCGGGTCCGATGTTCCTGCCAGCATGAACGTATTCGTCATACGCGGCAGTACCACACTTTGGTAACTTTCCCTTCTCCCGTTGCCGGTCACGGGAATGCCCATCAGACGCGCGTTCAGTTTATCGGTGATGTAGCCGCGCAGAATCCCGTTCTCGATGAGCATCGTACGACTGGTCGGAGTGCCTTCATCGTCCATATTGAGTGAGCCCCGCCGGCCAGGCAAGGTTCCATCATCGACGATCGTGCAGACGTCGGAAGCCACCCGTTTGCCTAGGAGGTTCGAAAATGCCGACGTCTTCTTGCGATTGAAGTCCGCCTCAAGGCCGTGGCCGATGGCTTCGTGCAATAAAATTCCAGGCCAGCCTCCGCCCAGCACGACCGGCATAACTCCGGCCGGGGCTTCGACAGCAGACAGGTTGAGAATCGCTTCCCGAGCCGCTTCACGCGCAAACCGCAGATACCGATCACCCTCGTGATAGAACTCAAACCCGACACGCCCCCCTCCCCCGAACGACCCGGCTTGCCGTTGGCCGTTCTCTTCAGCGATACAGGTCACTTGTAGTCTCGAAAGCGGCTGTACATCCCCGATCAGCGTGCCGTCCGAGGTGGCGACCATCACCACCTTATACTCTGTATTAAACGAGGCCATGACGTTCTTGATACGCGGGTCATACCGGCGCGCTTCGGCATCGATCGCATTCAAGAGGGACACCCGATCCGCGGTGGCGACTTCGGCCTGTATACGCTCAACCGGATAGAGATCGCGTGTCGGGCGTTGGCGGATAGGCACCGGAACCGCCTCGGCCCCGCTCGGCGAATTGGCAATATAGCGGGCCGTGTCGGCAGCCAGTTCGAGATCCTTTTTCGTCAGTTCATCGGAATAGGCAAAGCCGGTTTTTTCCCCCGCGGTTGCCCGTACCCCCACGCCCTGCGACACACTCTTCGTCGCGCGCTTGACGAGGGATTCCTCCATCGAGACGGACTCAGACACACAGGATTCAAAGTAGAGATCCGCATAGTCGACATCGCGAACTTTGACCCGCCCAAGTGCCCCAAGCACCTCGCCTTCGGTCAGACCGAAGGACGTCAACTCAATCAGTTCACCCATGGTGTAGCAGCCCTCACGACGGTTGGCATGCGGATAGACGGATAAGTATAGCCGATCCTTTTCAATAGGCGCAACGAGAATTCATCCAACTCATGGCTTTTACAGGACTTTTACGAAAATTTGTTTGACTTTGTCCCCCCTCATCAGTAGACTTTGCTCATCTCCCGCACAATCCTTGTAACAAGACATCTTTAACCAATTGCACGCTTAATGGATACGAAAGACTCCTTGACCGTAGATCAGCTCTCCGTAGATGAACTGGTCGTAAAACTTGAACCAGCTCTCTTGCCCAAGCACATCGCCATTATCATGGATGGCAATGGCCGCTGGGCAGAAC
>JBDTPK010000473.1:0-3107 GCA_039932735.1 Nitrospirota bacterium | reverse complement strand
GACGACGCGGTCTGGAGCGCTTCTTGTAGTTTGATCGTCATACGGTTCATGTCCATCGGCTTTTTCCTCTCCGCGTTTCCCTATGCACGCTTGACAGTCACATAAGCATAGGATGCAGGAAGTCAACCTCCCGCGAAGAGGCGTGGACAGCTTGACCCGAGAAGTTCCCACGGATTATTGTCTTTCATGTCGCGCCTTCTTGCCGAAACACTCACTCTGTACCGGAACGCCTTCCGCAAAACCGGAGAATCTCTCGTCCGCGGCTGGCTGACCATCGTGGCCGTGGTAGGATTTGGATTCCTGTTGCTGCTTGCCACCCAGCTCGCCTCGCCATTGGGCATGATCGGAGGCTTTCTGCTCGGTGCAGTGAACGCGCTGCTGGTCGGCGCGACGCTGAGCCTGATTGAGCAATCGATCAGCCATACACGAGCACTCACAATCCGCGACATTCTCGGTAGCGTAGGCCACTACTTTTGGGATGTCATCGGCATTGGGTTCATCCTGTGGCTCCCGCTCATGGCACTCGACCTTACTACCCAATCGAACCCGTATGGGCAAGCCCTCTCGTATGCAGCGTTCCTGCTCATTTTTCTCTTACTGAACCCGGCACCGGAAATTATCTATCAAGTACGGCATGATTCCCCGCTCGAAGTGTTGAAGACTTCGTACGAGTTCATTCTTGAGAATTGGATTGAATGGTTTCTTCCGTTTGCGTTGATTCTGATCCCCACCATCCTCTCGCCCATGGGGTTGCAATCTTTTTTTTCTCTCTCTAGCCGAGCGGGGAGAGGAGCGGGGTTGGATTTTTCTCAGGTCCTGATACTGCCATTCACGATCCTCGGAAGCTGGCTGGACTATGTGGGGATCCCTTCCTCCATCAGCTGGTATGTAGGGCTGCTGTGCACTCCACCGCTTGCCGTGGCCATGTTGTTGTTTCGCGGCCATCTCTTCGCGTCCTTACATGGAGTGTCACGACGACAACGTCGATTTGTCGCGCCATTCACTAAGTAGGGAAAACTGGTGTAACGGAAAGCGAAGTGTTCTGCTTCTTTCGAATAGGAACTGCTCAAACCTTTCTCACCCCGTGGCTCCCTATGTAATGTGGCTCCCTACGTAGCGTAAGATGGGCTGGGACGTGAGAGAGTTTGTTTATGAGGCCCTTGTAGTGGTGCGCTGAAATAGTGTATGGAAATGCCTACAGGTAATACAGATCATCGAGTTTTCTCTATTTCTCTATAAAGTGCCCAGAAAGAGCTTCGCCGTGCGCTTATCTATCTTTTGGCGGATCATCCTGACCTCCCTCGTCATCATCGCGGTGATGGCAGGAGTGAACTTGTATGCCTTATTTCAGTTGCGCCAGTTGACTGCATTGAGTGCCAACATGGCCACGCACCATTACCCGGCAATCGAATCGGCCAAACATCTGCTCATCGTACTCTATGCCCAACTGAATAGTGAAAAGAAGTATTTGGTCGTACGCGATGGCACGTTTCTGCGACATTTCGATGAAGAGGTCGAGGAATTTCAGCGTGGACTCCAGACCCTCGAAAGACAGGAGCTCACGCCACAAGGCATTAATCTGCTCAATAATATCAAGCATATGCAGCAGGAACGCCTCACGATGCTCCATGAAAAATTGGAGAGCAGGGTGTCGTCTCGGGCTCTACCGTCTGAGAGCTATGAAGGTCGGCGAAACGTATTAATGGACCGCATCAGCGCCACACTCAAACAGTTTATCGATCTTCATGAGACGGGTATCAGTGTCGGTGTCATTCGGTCACAGGAAAGTTCGGCCAAAGCCGAAGTAGTGACGGAACAACTCGTTCTGCTTGCGCTTATATTCGGCATTACACTTGCCGGATTTGCCAGCTACTCGATTCTGCGCCCGCTGCGCCAATTGCAGAGCCACATCAAACAGATCGGGCAGGGTAATTTTCGTGCGTCGTTGAATATTCAAGCGCCTAGCGAGTTGCGAGGCCTTGTCGATGCGGTCAATTTGATGGGGACAAAACTCCAAGAGTTGGACGATATGAAGGAGCAGTTTCTCGCCCATGTTTCCCATGAGCTACGCACGCCCATGGCCTCGATCCAAGAAGGCACCCATTTGCTGTTGGATGAAATTCCAGGCCCTGTCACGCAAGAACAGCGCACAACGTTGCGTATCATGGCGGACAGCAGCCGACGACTCATTACGCTCATCTCCACGATTCTGGACCTGTCCAAGATGAATGCCGGAATGATGGAGTATCGAGTCCTCCCCACAGATATCAAACGAGTCACAGATATGTCGGTGAGGAAAGTCCAGCTTCTCGCCGATGCCAAACATGTGCAGCTGGTGTTTGAATCGCCTGTGCAACCTGTGTGGGTGAAAGCGGATGCGTTTCGCATTGAACAAGTGCTCGACAATTTGCTTTCAAATGCCTTGAAATTCAGCCCGGAAGGAGGCATTGTCAAGATGCTTATGCAGCCGGATTCGAAAGCGGGAGTCCTTGAGGTGAGTGTCACCGATGGCGGACCCGGCATCCAGACTGAAGATTTGCCCTATATTTTCGACCGCTTCTATCAAGGACGCACCAATGCCAAACATGCTGCACCGGGAAGCGGCCTAGGGTTGGCGCTGGCAAAGAATGTGGTCGAAGCACATGGAGGACGGATTTGGATCGAAAGCGAAACCAAGAAGGGCACGACCGTACGGTTTGTCTTGCTCCTAACACAAGTAGGGGAAACGGCATGAGGGTTGTCCCCAGATGCCTCACCCTGGGAGTCTTGTCCTGTCTATTTCTCTTCGCAGGGTGCGCCGCATGGTCGCCAGCCCCACAATTTTCGCTGCCCTATTTCAAGGTAGAAACGGGTGAGACACAATCGCTCCGTGCGTTGGCGAAAAAACTGGAGGCACGCACCTTGCAATGTGCCGAGCAGAACTCCTGCGATTATGACTACTTTATGCGCGCTCTGCTGGGGCTCTACGAAAGTCGTGATAGCGCCTTGAGGTACTTCGAAAAAGTGATCGCCGTTGCGCCTCAGAGCCAGCTGGCCTCTTCCAGCAAGCTCTGGATAGCTCTGCTCGAGCATCACGCCGCTCCTGTTCAACAGCCCTGGTTCCAATC
>JBDTPK010000472.1:0-3116 GCA_039932735.1 Nitrospirota bacterium | reverse complement strand
CTAGGCGATTCCCTCGTGGAACAGCAAGCTCGCTAAGGTCTCTGACTCGATTGATTTGATCGAGCTTCCTCCGGACAACTTGCCACAGGATGCGAGGGCAAGTTCTTCGGGCAATCGACGTATCGACCCCCAATCTCCACCGAACCTGCATCGCAGGCCCGACGACCCCGGCGATCCGCTGAGTAAGGCTGCTGACCGTGCCCTGCACGGATCCGGCAGTCCCGGCTACTGGCTTAATCTGGAAACCAGCGATCAGCCACATAAGCGAGGCGCGGTCGCCATGGCCAAGGTGCAACGAGAGAGCAACAGAACGCGAGCCCCCAACGATAACGGCTCGTAGTTCTATATCTGTATCGATGACAGCAGCGGACTGGACCGAACCTACACCGTCTTCGGCGAGGTCTTTCGAGGCATGGAGGCGGTAGTCAAAATCGTCGCATCCCCGCGCGACAATATTTTCCCGCTTCCTTACGCACAAACTCCGTGGTGGCTTCCTGTCCAACATACAAGCTGGTAGGATCACCGCCCAACGCCACTAAGAGTCCCTGATCAGGAGGCAGCGTCCCTGTTCCATAGAAGCCCCCTTCAACCAAAGGTTTGATCCGTTCAGCCGTGGTGACCAAGCTCGCGTCACTGGGGGGGACAAAAGTGTCGGCGTAGGCTGCGGTAGACAAGAACAAGGCGTATTTTGGCGCTTGTGCCTTCTCTGTGAGCTTCGCAATGCCCTCGGCAACCTTGGAAAAAATGTTTTCACCCCATGCGACCCCGGGCTTGGGCGGCTCAGGTCTTTTAACATCGAGTGAAGTATTCTTAGCCTCACCGAGTAGGCCGCCATCCGCAGAATCGAGGTCCGCGGCAATATTGTTGGCCTTCAAGATTGCGTTCGCTGTCCTCCCCTGAAAAATAATAGTGTCCTCCGCGAGCGCAATCGACTTGACTGCCATTCGAGCCAGCGTTTTTCCTGTCCGCAACTGAGGCTCTTTACTAACTTGCATGGAGGTCAAACAGAACTCTTGATAGAGCTCTACAAATGGCTTCGTGCTGCCTTCCTTGATGGTGTTCGTCGCAAAGTCAATTACGTCATTGATTACTTCGGTAGGGTTGCCCTCCAGCATAGTAGTCGGAAATACCTTCTGGGCCACTCGGACCTTGGCCATTTCTTTCACGACCGCATCATTGATCTCTTGCCACACCGCTGCATCCCAGCTCACTTCACTTGAGTTTGGCATCGTCGCTCCTTTCGGTGTTTAGAATGAAGAGTCTTCTACCGCCCTGCGCGCATTCGAGAGAACTCCCTTCTTGGCAGCTTTCTTCACAGATTTGTGCATGCCACACACGATCTCGTCCTAGATTTACCAACATGGTGATCCTCCCAGGTTAGGAAAATGACTGCTCAATGACAATAGGCCTTCACGATCCTCCATGATGACTATCGATCCGCTTCATGGCCTCCACTCTCCGAGCGTTTCACAAAACACTCCCGGCCCCATCTTTCTACCCAAGCACCCATTCACACGCAGCTTAGTTCCCATCATCCTCGAAGAATGCCCTGCGCGCGTTCGTCCTATTGAACACGTGATAGACCACACCCGCTGACATGGGACGCAACGGTCTCCCGATGCGTAAGCGTGACCTTCAACTCCCTCTCATCAATTCACACAATGGCTGACACCTTTTCTTCTTGCTATTGCCGCGAGCCCCCTGATGACGTACAGTACACAGGTGCCTGAACTTTGTCGGTTTCTTGGAATAGTCATTGCGATGTTTTACCGTGAGCACGGTCCGCCTCATTTCCACGCGGTCTACGGGGAGTTCGACATTACGGTAGAAATTGAAACGGGCATTGTGAACGGGAAGTTCCCTAAACGAGCACTGACTCACGTGCTCGAGTGGCATGGGTTGCATCAAGCCGAACTCCAGGAAAATTGGAACTTGGTACAAGAGCGAAAACCTCTGAAGAGCATTCAACCGTTGGAGTAGACCGATGCACTTTCGTCTGGTTGACGCACGGCAGATCAAGGGTTTTATTCTGTGGCTCAAATTTAGCGATGGGGTCGAAGGTGACATTGATCTCGGAGACGAACTGGACGGTCCTATCTTTGAACCATTAAAGAATGCCGACTTGTTCGGGCAGTTCCGCATCGACCCCGATCTCCATACCTTGGTGTGGCCCAACGGGGCGGATTTTTCGCCAGAGTTTCTGCATGACAACGTCCGTGTCACTACCCAACGTTCATAGGTCACTTCTCGTAACCTCTTGAAGGCGGTCCTCTTTTCTTGCCTGCTCCACCACTCGTTCATACGTGCAGAGTCCCCCTAGTCCTCGAACACCGTCCTGCGCGCGTTCGCGCGATTGAGCCCGTGAGAGACCACATTCGCGGACGTGGGACGCAACGATCCTCCCATGCGTAATCCTCAACTCGCCCCCATCAATTCACACAATGGCTGACATCTTTTCTTCTTTCGAATCAGAAAATCTGGCCTTTCTTGTTATGCGTAAATACCAATTCTGCGAGACCAGTTTTAATTTCCGATAGCGTATCCTTTACTGCTTCCGCATCACCAGCTACAGCCTCAAGTTTTTCTGTAAGCGCCTGGTAGTACGAGTCGGTATGAACCCATCGGTGTCTAGTTACCGCATCAAATGTCTCATCACCAACCTGATTGAGCAGCCATATCCCATTAATCGCGGAGTCAACTTCAATACCCGCTTGCTGAAGTATTTCCCTCGCACGTGCCGCTCTTTCGTCATTCCATGCAACGATGTGATGCGGTTGATGCCCGGGCAGTGCTACTTGATTGGCCTCTTCTAGATTTTTTGCAAGTGAACGAGCATGCACTCTGGAAGCCAACCCTTCTGCAGTTCTCTTGAAGAATCCCTTTATGGCGCCTTCGTCTTTCCTGACAACTTGCCCTCCGGCTTCTTCGATTCGCTCTGCGTAGCGAACCTCTTGGACTGCATGTCCTCCGAGTTTTTCGGCATCAACTATAGTCTCGAGGATCTCCTCGTCTTTAAAGAGGCTTTTGAACTTCTTGATCGCCACCACGCTTCCTAAAAGGTGGACTGCTTTGTCTGCCGGAATGACGTTTAGCACGCGTTCCCACCATGCTAACTT
>JBDTPK010000471.1:0-3123 GCA_039932735.1 Nitrospirota bacterium | reverse complement strand
GTGCATTAACTTCGCATTGATCGTCGAGGGCTTGCGCGAGTGTTAACAGGCCCTAATTGTCTGGTGCGTCCGGGCGAAGTAAATTGGGAAATCTCGCGTCAAGGGAGTAGGGCGGTGGAGCCTGATTGGCGTGACAAGTTTCAAAGACCGTCTCTCCTTCATTGACAGGTGAAAGAACCGCTTTCTATAATCCGCGTGACGTACAAACCTGAGTCATACATTCCTTCCATCACACACGCGTTTCATTCATGCCATCCATCCATCGCATAGGAGTCATCGGAGCCGGTGCGTGGGGCACTGCCTTGGCAAAACATCTCGCGGAGAAAGGTCTCAGAACTCTGCTCTGGGCCTATGAACGAGAGGTCGTGGATGCCATCAATGGGAAACAGGAGAATCCCGTCTTTCTGCCGGGTGTGGCGCTTCCCCCCTCGCTGGTCGCCACCGGATCGTTGATCGATCTTACCGAGCAGAGCGAGGGATTGCTCTTCGTGGTGCCATCCCACGTGGCACGGCCTGTGTTGCGCGAGCTGGTCCGGTCCCTTTCCACTCCGATCCCGCTCATCAGCGCGACGAAAGGCGTTGAAGAAGATACCTTGCATCTGATGACGCAGGTCATGACCGACATCCTCCCTCCTTCCATGCACCAGGATCTCATGGTCTTGTCCGGTCCGAGCTTCGCAGCAGAAGTCAGCGCAGGGAAGCCAGCGGTGCTCTGTTTAGCGGGGAGCAACGATGAACTGGTCAAGACATTCCAGGCTGTGTTGATGACGTCGGCCCTTCGCGTATACGCCGACAGCGATGTGGTGGGTGTCCAACTCGGCGGCGCGATCAAGAATGTGATGGCGCTCGCAGCCGGCGTGGTGGATGGATTGGGTCTTGGCCAGAATGTGCGGGCAGCGTTGATTACAAGGGGATTAGCCGAAACGGTGCGGTTGGGCGTCGCCATGGGCGCGGACCCCCGCACGTTCTATGGGCTGTCCGGCGTCGGCGACTTGGTGTTGACCTGCACCGGAGCCTTGAGTCGAAATCACACGGTGGGTGTTCGACTAGGGGAAGGCGAGCGGCTGGAGACGATTCTCGGGAGTATGCAGGCCGTGGCCGAAGGTGTGAGGACGGCGAAGGCGGCATTCGGACTCGCGCGACGTCATCGCGTCGACATGCCGATCGTACAAGAGATCAACGCGGTGTTGTTCGAAGGGAAGTCGTGCCGCAAGGCGGTGACCAATCTGATGGAGCGCGTCGCCAAACCGGAGAAAGGGCAGCCATGAATCCAGAGGCACTTGAACGACTGCTGACCGAGGTGCGAGCGGGTACCCTGCCTGTGAAGGCGGCGATCGGGCAGCTTCGCACCTTGCCCTATGAAGATCTTGGGTTTGCCTCAGTGGATCATCATCGGTCATTACGGCAAGGGTTTCCCGAGGTCATTTTCTGCGAGGGGAAGACGTCGGCCCAGATCCGCGCCATTGCGAAATCGTTGTTGACACATCATCGCCCATTGTTGGCCACGCGCGCGACTCGCCAGGTTGCCACCCTCATCAAACGGCTCGATCGTCGAGCGGTCTATCATGACGAGGCGCGCATCGTATCGATCCGTGATCCCAAGCGGTTGTTGAAAGGACATATCTTGGTGATTACGGCCGGTACGTCGGACATTCCTGTCGCGGAAGAAGCGAGAGTGACGGCGGAGGTGATGGGGAGTCGGGTTGAGACGCTCTATGACGTGGGCGTGGCCGGCATTCATCGGTTACTGGAACGTCAGAGTCGGCTGATGCAAGCCAGGGTAGTGGTGGTGGTGGCAGGGATGGACGGGGTCTTACCGAGCGTGGTCGGTGGGTTGGTTCCCTGTCCGGTCGTGGCCGTGCCGACGAGCCGGGGCTACGGTGCGAGTTTCGGAGGACTCGCTGCGTTGTTGACGATGCTGAACTCCTGTGCGGCGGGGGTCGGCGTGATGAACATCGACAACGGCTTCGGGGCCGGCTGTCTTGCCCACAGGATTAACGTCTTGGCAGGATGCTGAAAAAGTCTGCCAGCAGCGTTCTCGCATCCTTCAGCCCGCAACGTACCACAAGGGTACGCCTCAGGCCTTCACTCGCTACGGCCTTGCTGGACAGGCTTTTTGAGCATCCTGCTGACCAGTGCGTTTTAGCATACAAGCAGAATTATTTTGCGGCTACTTCACTTCGATTGTCCCGCGTTTCGGCCATGACACCATCTGCGTTCTAGGGCCTTTCTCGCCGTTCGCCAGCAACTTCGCTCGCACTTCGAAATGGTAGAGCCCTGCTCCCGATTCAGCCTTCTTCTGGTCCAGCCCGTCCCACGTCAGCGTGACAGAGATTTGTGGAGGGGCGCCGCCGTCAGTCGAGGCGGCGTGCGGCTCCAGTGCGGTGCGCGTGGTCAGAAAACGAAGCGAGTTTTTCGACGGCGACGTGATGAATGAGGAGACTTCCAGCAGTGTGGCGCCGCCTAACTCCTTGGGCAGCTGGACTAAGACAGAAAACTGCAATGAGCCGGATGAAATGATATAGGGGTTGGGGGAGACATCCAGATTGAGAATCTTGAGCGCGGGATCGTGGCGTGGGGCCCGCGGAGGTTTCGATTTTGCTGAGGCGACAAGCGGGGCCCAGAGCAACAGTGCAGCGCAGAGGAGGACACAGACACCTCGACTACCCCACGATTTGAATAATCCTGTTCGAGGTGTGATAAAAAGTCCGCAGATCGTCATAGGGGATACGTGCGTCATCGGCCCCATGTTACGAGACGCCCAGCCGCAGGACGAGTTTTGTAAGGATATCACCGTGTTGGTAGCTGTCAATGTATTCGAACTCGCAAGGTCCATGAACTCGTCTGCTGCCGTCGCGGATTTGCTGCGACTGTTTCTTCGTCGTTCGTCGTGTGCGACTCGTTGGCCAGGAGTGGAGTTGCTGGTGTCTGATGTCAGACTTTAGGGTGGTCAGAGACTATTCACCGGCAACGTGAAGCTAGAAACTTATAACCTGAAATGCGCGAATAAGCTATGGCTTCCGAGGAATGTGCATTCGGGCGCTCTCGCGACGAACGGTTATGAACCTCTAGCCCTGTGAGCTGATTGCCGTTCGCAGGCGGCTTGGGTAAGATGGGCGCGGT
>JBDTPK010000470.1:0-3126 GCA_039932735.1 Nitrospirota bacterium | reverse complement strand
TCGAAAGAAAAAGTATTGGAGAATGCCAAAACCTACGAGCGGCAGATCTTTAAAATTCTCGATCCTGCGAAGACTCTGGTGGAGTTTAACAGCCGGTGGATGAGTACGATGACCGCGGAAGGATTGATCCACCTGAGTGCGCACAGCAGTGTCGCGCGGATGCTTGAACGGGACGATTTCCATAAGCGGTATCACGAGCAGAAACCAATCAGTATCCATGAATTCATGTATCCTCTCGTGCAGGGCTACGATTCCGTGGCGCTCAAGTCCGATGTCGAGCTAGGCGGTACCGATCAGAAGTTCAATCTGCTGATGGGGCGTGAGCTGCAACGGGATCATGGGCAGGAGCCGCAAGTCGTGATCACGATGCCGTTGCTCGAAGGGACAGACGGTGTGAAGAAGATGAGTAAGAGTGTCGGGAATTACATTGCGCTAGAAGATACATCGAGCGACATGTATGGCAAGCTGATGTCGATCAGCGACACGCTCATGCTTCGTTATTACGAACTCCTGACCACCGAAGATCTGCCCACAGTGAAGGCCGCTCATCCCATGGAAGCCAAGCAGTCGCTCGCGGAAAAGATTGTGGCTCGATACCATGGAGATGAGATAGCGAAACGAGCTCGTGCCGGCTTTCAGCAGAAGTTTTCCGAGCGCGAATTTCCCTCTGAGCCTGATGTTCGCTTGATGTTGAATACAGCCGATCTCCGAGACGGGCACATAATCAGCCTCGTCGATTTGGTGGCGAAGACTGGTTTAGTCCCCAGCAAGAGCGAAGCCCGACGGCTCATTATTCAGGGTGGCCTAGAGATCGATGAACAGAAACAGCGCGATGCGAATGCTGTGTTACCGATTGTGACCGGACGCGCCTATCGCCTGAAGGTCGGTCGACGAAAGTTTGCATTGGTTGAACTGAGGGGAGAATTGCCAGGGGTTTCTTGACTTGGCATAGAGGCCAGCGTAGGATTCGACTCAGCGAGCGGGCGTAGCTCAGTGGTAGAGTCCTTGCTTCCCAAGCAAGTTGTCGTGGGTTCAAATCCCATCGCCCGCTCCAACAGTTTCAACGGTTTGTATCTCCTCCACGTGTTGCCCCTTCTGCTCGGTTCCGGTTCCCGTCACGGTTGGGATTGAATTCTGCTCCTCCTGCCTCGATTCCGTCACAGTCTCCGCTTTCTTTCTCTTCACCTTCCCAAACCCTGAGACGCCCTCAAGCGCCTCTTGCAAGTGGGTAGGGGAGAGAGGGGCATACCGCACCACCAAGTCCGTCCCACTGTGCCGAAGCAAGGCTGCGATGGTGCTGGGGGCCTGGCCGTTCATTGCCAGCCGTGAGGCGAACGTATGACGCAGGGTGTGCCAGGTCACGCCAAGGAGCTTCGTGGTCGCGAGTGCTGGCTGATACACACGTGCATAGAAGTTGTGGTGGTCCACATGCGTCTCGGGGTTTCACTCGGGAACACCCACACGGAGGTATTGCCAGGAATGAGGCTACTCAGGATCTGCTTCGCCTCATCCATCAGGTGGACATACTGGACGGTCCCCGACTTGGTGGTGGGGAGGTAATCAATCCCCGATCCAAGTCAATATCGGCCCACCGCAAGCCAAACTGTTCAGACCTCCGCATGCCGGCCAGGATCGCCAGCCGAATCCAGTTGTCATAGGGCTGCTCCACTGCCTGACACAGCCGCGCCTCTTCCTCGATAGACAGGAAGCGTGTTTTTCCTGCTCGCACCGGGGAGAGTTTGAGGCTGATAAATGGGCTTTTCCCAATCATCCCTCTCCCAATCGCCCATCGGAATACATGCCGGAGAAACTTCAAGTAATGGAAGATTGTTTGCGTGCGTTTCCTTGCCGCAGCAAGGATTTTCATCGCCTGGTCAAGCAAGGCAGGAGTCACGGAGTGTAGAGTCTTCCCTGTCAGGCGGCTGGTCCACCCTTGCCCATAGCACTTCTCAACGGCGATGGTCGAGGGCTTCTTGCCGCTGGTGGAGAGAGTGGTGAGGTAGCTCGCAATCACGACGGAGGCCGCCTCTTTTCCGCGGTGCTGATACCGTTCAGGAAAGAACCTCCCAGTCTGCTGTTCCTGCTTGGCCTTCTCGTAGAAATCTCGCGCTGCCGTCTTGGTCGAAAAACTCCCGAACCGCCGTTCCTTCCCTTCGTGGTAGAGCCGTATATGCCACACTGTCTTGCCGGTCGAATCCTTCTTCGCCAGCAAGCCCCGATCCTGTCTTCCTGCTCGTGCCATTGCTCACCGTCCTTTCCGGCCCAGCTCAGGAGCCTGTTTGAAATGTTCCTCCTGCAAGTGCCCAATAACCCACTGGCCGTGGTGCCCTCCTGTCGAAGGCATCCAGCTTGGTCTTGAGCGGCTCCGGCACCTGAATCAACATCCGTATCTTTTCATGGGAATCATCCCCCCCCTTCCTCAAAAGGTAATCTATACATCATATGATAGTGAACTATGCCAAGTGATTTTTGACGCTTCCAGCACGACGGTGCTACCTTCTCCCCTATGGTACGCACCCCAACGGAAGGCACCGGCGCGTGGAACTTTCGAGACATCCCCCGCGATCTCATGCGGAAGGTGAAGATGGCGGTTGCCCATGAGGGGAAGACGGTGAAGGAATTTTTGATTGAGCTGACTCAGGCTAGAATCGAAGAATTAGAGCGGAAAGGGATTTTGCCCAAAGGGAAATAGACAAACGCGCACAAGTTCTTGCTAGTCAACACAAACATTTCTCAGTTCCCCTCCTTGCGGATTTCTCAGCCCCCTCCTACAATACGCCTCCCTGCGAGGCTTCCTATGCCTTTCGTCCTGCGCCTATGTTGAAAATGAATCAACCAGACGAGGCAATTTCGTGTACGCGGGCGGGCTTGCTAATCGTCATACTTTCGGGCTTGGGATTTTCAATGCTACAACCTCTTGAAATCCATCTCGCGATGCGAGATCTTGGCAAGTATATCGCAATGCGTAATGCTCTAGCTGCCAACCTCGATGATCTTGACCACAATCCTTGCTTCAAAAATTTACAGATTGATAACATGAGCCTTTCTACCCTGCGTCAATCCAACTGCCTAAAAAACAGAGTGACAGGATCAAATACCGCACAGGTAGCGATTGAGCACTTGGAA
>JBDTPK010000469.1:0-3129 GCA_039932735.1 Nitrospirota bacterium | reverse complement strand
GCTGGGGAATGCCTCGGAGATAGGTCGTGCCCAGTTCATCGACCACTCGGCTGAATGGCCCGCGGAGCGTGGCGTAATGAACGTCCGCTTGAGGCCTATGCGCGGGAAGCTTATATCCCGTCAATGTGACGGAGAAGAAGTGAATGCCGTCGATCACCTGCCAGGGCGAGGCCTTGATCAGATGAATGCCCAGGAAGCCGGCCCCCACCATGCCCGCGATATAGTCGGTGAACGTCAGCGCCCCGGAGAGGCAGTCGCCCCACTTGTCAGCGTCATGCACCAAATACTGCGGAACAGGCTGATCAGCCACGATGTCGGAAATCGTAAATCGTCCACCCGGCTTGGCGACGCGAAACATTTCCCTGAAGACCTTCCGTTTATCCGGTGCCAGGTTGATCACACAATTGGAGATGATCAGATCGATAGCGCCATCGGCCACAGGTATCGTATCTGCCATCCCTTTGCGAAACTCGACGTTGGGAGAGGCATATCCAAGATTGGCTGCGACGACGGGAGCGTTCTTTTGGGCGATGGCCAGCATGGTGTCAGTCATGTCGATCCCGATGACGTGGCCATCGGGGCCAACGAGACGGGAAGCTTCGAAACAATCGATGCCGCCACCTGAACCGATATCCAGGACGGTTTCTCCGTGGGAGACGGTCTGTAACCCGGCCGGTGTCCCACACCCATACGAAATCTTGAGGACCTCTTCCGGAATGAAGGATTGGAGATCGGCCATGTCGTAACTGGTCGGGCAACACATCTGTTCACCTGTGCTGGCGGCTTTGGCGTAGCGATCACTGACTTTCCGGGTAATTTCGTCTAGTGGCATGGTCTCCTCATAGGGAAATGAACAGATGCGACCCTGTCCATGTATCAACTCCTCGCCGGTACGTCAACCGCGTTTACCCCCAGGTTTTCCGTAACGCCTAGTGGGTAGCAAGGACCACTTGCATAAGCCTAATCGTTATTCTCTGAGACCCAGCCTATCTTACAGCCTCGATAGGCACAGATGCGATCGTGGTCGGAACTGCCTCCGATAATGGTCCCTGTTCCTGGAACAGACGGTATCTGAAACAGAGTCGTGTGTAGATTGAAGGCAATCATGCTCGCCCGTGTGACCCCACCCTATCGATTCCGAGAAGCGCCACGCGCCTGCCTTCGCCAGAGCCACCAGTAGCCGGCGGCATTGAAGACGACCACCCCAGTGCCCAGCAGCAACTGAAATTCTCGCGTTAGGTCCTCAGGATAGAGCACCGGCAGCAGATACTGTGCGATGAAGTCGGAACGATAGGCGGTCTCGCCACCTTGCTCGCGCAACCAATTCTCCAGCGGAGTGAGTGGGCAGATCCAGCCGGTGAATTCGACGACCGCGCCCCAGACAACAGCCGGCAGGTGCAGCCATGCGAACCACCGCCATTTCAGCACAAGCAGCCCGCCAAGGATCACGAAGAGGACAAAGCTGACATGCAAGCACAGGGTCAGGTCGGCAAGCCATGAGTAGCCCATTCCGTCAGAAGAGTCGAGGAGATGCAAGGGGGTCGATTGGTTGAGGGTAGACAATTGTGGTTCCGTCGATGACTGCGAACGGCGTCAGCCGATGTTCGTCTGCCTTGATCTGCGAGAGGATATGTCTGACCTCCCAGCCTCGCGCGACCAGCGCATCGGCGATCAGCGAGCGGTGGCAGCGCCATGGGACAGCCTCGGCGCACATCATCGCGCATGGGCCTTGCCGGCCTTGCATCATGAGCTCCTCCAGCGCGTCGAAGAATTCTGTCGTCTGCATATAGTCGGCGTAGCCGCGGAAACTGGCGTTTCTCCACCCGTTGTTGGTTGAATCCTTCCGAGCCTTTCGAAGACCCCCAAGCGCGGGCATGTGGAGAGAGTCGAGACCGGCTTCCTTCAGGCTCTCGGACAACCTGTCCGCATTGAATTGCGGATTGTGTCGTGAGCGGGGAATCGTTCGGACGTCAACGAGGAGCTGGATCTCATGCGCGCGCAAGACATCGATGAACTCACTGATTGGTCTGGTCGAATGTCCGACGGTCCAGATTGTCAGTCGTGGAGGCATGGGGCAGTGTGGCATAGAGCGCGTGGAATCACCACGGGCTGTGAGGGGTGAGAATTAATCCGGTGGCAATTTTTCTGGATCGACTTCGATTAGCCGCAGCCGGCCGTTGGCGATGTGCTCGGTTTTGTACAGGCGGTCGCCAATCTGTATGGTTCCTACAAGGAGATTGCCGCTCACGGCAAACATAAAATCTCCCTCCGAAGGCGGTTTGAATATTCCACGGATGATGGCGGTATCGTTGCTGCGGGAAACCGTCGACGCGATATCCAATTCATGGTTGGTGCCATTGAAGAGCTCAATGGTGATCCTAGGATGGGGTCTGGCCCCAGCATCCTTCAATATTTGAAGGAGTGGAAGATCCAATACGATTTCTCGATCTCGGAGCACCCACGGCCTTCGTGGCATCCGCGGCTGATTGGTGGCAGGAGGAGTCAGGACTGTCTGCCACAAGCTCTTTGGTGTCGGGCTCTCATCGGCCCATGCAATCTGGCCGAAGACACTCCCCAGCACTGCGGCGAGGAGAACAAGATTGAATCGGTAGACCACAGGGTCGCTCCCTTTCCATGAAATAATGTGAGATCGCCACATTATAGAGAGGAGTGCGGCTAAGCGCGATCATGAAAAAATGGAGCAAGGCCGATCGTGCCTGAGCCTTTCCGATGAAGGGAATGCAAAGGGGCATTCATTGTTGTGCTGCCTGAGAGGCCCACGTGGTGAGGTCCTCAGCAGCTTCCAGGACTTCGACCGGAACCTCGTAATAATTCTTGAGTGTCTGTCTGGATGTGGGTTTGAAGGGTTTCATCCCTCGCTCGCGGTAGCGAGGTGCGGTCATCTGATCAGTTTTGAAGTAGAGGCTGCCCTTGTGGATGATGCCGAAGAAGGTGTTGCGTTGGTACAGGCCGTATCCGCCGAACATCGCGCGGCAGGTGACGCCAGGCAGATCGGCTAGCTGATCCAGCACATAATCTTTGAACCCATCGTGCGTGGTCGCCATCGGCGCATCAGAGTGACTTGCGTGCCGCGACCATCCGGACGGCGATGGGGAAGGTGATTCTGTT
>JBDTPK010000468.1:0-3131 GCA_039932735.1 Nitrospirota bacterium | reverse complement strand
GATCCGATCTGAAAATAGGTGAAAATCACCCACTCGCCAGGACGAAGAGCCTTTTCTATAGAGGGAGTAGGCGAACTGTCCGTCACTGCGCGCAGCGAGCGACCATTGTTTTATCGTGGGGGCTCTGCGAGCAAGAAGGATGGTTGTCTGCTCCCTCACAGCCTACGGTGTCGGCTGAGTCGGCGGTGCAGGAACTGATTCTTTCCTCGCCCAATTCGTTGCCGTGACACAGAGCGCCAATTCCTGAGCTGGGGCCGGAACGTTGTGAATTGTGACAAGCGCTCCCCCGTGCGGGTCGTTTGTCCAGACGCGAATGGCTTGGGCCGTGCTGTGAGGCGCACGCACGTAAATAGTGGTGTAGGCGAGATCATCGAGAGGAACATTGTTCTCATTAGCTGTCGGTTCTTGATAGGAAACGGTGAAGTGGGTTTGTCCTGCAGGGAGTGACCTGGTATGAGTCGGGCAGCCTGGGGGAAGGGGCACGTCAACGGTTGTCTCTTTTCGTAATTCGTTACTCAGGGCGTTCTTCTCAAGGCGCTTCTGTCCTGTTTCGCAGGCGGCGAGAGCCATTGTGGCCGCAAGCACAAGCAGTAGACCCGTCGTGGAATATGGGTTCATAGAGATTGCCTTCATGTGCATAGGTGTCATTCGGCTAAGGTTCCGGCTCCTGCCGAGGAATGTTGCGTTTTTCCTCCAGGTCTTGCAGGTCCGCCCAGCTGGTAAGGTCGGTTCGTGAGGGATCGACGGCGTTTCTGAGCTTGTTAAAGTATTTCTGCTTCTTGGGAGTATTTGGCCCTCGACTCAGCATCATTCGGTTCCATGTGTCCAGCTCGGCTGGAGGATGTGTCATTGCCTTCTGCGTAAACCATTTTGCCACGGCTTCATCTGTTGGATTGGCTCTGACGGCTGCGGTGAACTGATCGACTCTGATCTCTGTGAATTCCATGAGCCGGTCATCCATGGGGCAAGGGTAGATATATTCCCCCTCGGTGCCGGCCAGCACCGCGCGGCATTTATCGATCATCCGCGCGAGATGGACATACCCTTCTATCTTCACGCGCATGCTGCGAGGAAAGCCGGTTCGCAAGTCCATCGTTACATCAACTTGTGATTCGTGAACGTCAGGCTTTTCACGATCACTCCGCCGTTTTCGTAGGTAATGATGCGGCGGGTGGCAGGCAAATCCGATGACCCGATGCGCACATGGGTGTCGGTGAAGCTTTCCACGTTGTTCAACTTCCCGTCGGTGGGTGAATAATAGTACACGCAGTACTTCGTCGTCAGATTCTTCTGGTCTTGGGTGACCGCGCTTTCTTCCACGTTAATCGTAAAGGCGAAGGGGGTCATACCGGGGTGCGCCATGGTGCGATTGATCTGGGTGATGCGATGGTCTTTGACGCGATAAAACGAGTTCGACCCGTGAATGATCAGTTTCGTGCCGAACGGGTGCCCGTCTTCTTCCATGGTTAATGAGTACTTACCGTCAGATTCCTCAAAGGTTCTTGGGCCACGGTGCACCGCAATCATGCCGAGCTGTTCCTGCGCCCATTTCTGCACGTCAGCCTCTCCCAGTTGAACCGATACTTCACGAGGGCCCTTGACCGTGACGGACCCACTAGTTTCCTTTCCGTTCACATTCACGGTCAGGTCGGCCGTAAACCCTGTAAAGTCTTTCTGCCAGCGCGCAGTGTTGTCGAAGGCGCGGCGAAGTAATTCACGAGCCTTCGGATCGTCGGCGACGGTCGACTGGTTCTGCTTCTGATGATCCATTGTGGTCTCCTCCCAGGAATAATAATGTGAGAGCGATTATAACCTCTGGATGAAAATAGCCTCAAGTGGCCTCAGCTTGTACAAGGCCTCTGTAATCCCACCATGAGATTCTCCTCTTCGTTGCCAGACTGTCAGCCCTCACAAGGAGGGACAGATGGTCAGAGTGTGCAGGGTCATCATGAGGGTGACGGCACTCCAGCGGGTGTACTGATTCGCCAGACAGTAGAGAAGATGCTGAGGCATCCCCGGGCTGGCCAGCAAGGGCTGGCCTCATCGGGGATGGGCCAAGCCATCGAACCGGCGTATCCCGGACGCGGCCAAGAGCACTGTGCTGACACGATACGAGCAGCGGTAGGCGGATTTCGAGCCGACACTGGCAACGGAGAAGCTGGCCGAACGTCACGGGATCAGGCTCAGCGACGAGATCATGCGGCGGTGGCGGCATGCCGAGGGATCGTGCATTACACATGGCGGAAGCGGTTCCATCGGCGTGTTGGGAGTGGCGAGTCCACGTGGGAGCACTCCTCCAACCGGTCTGGACGGCTCCCACCATGATCGGTTCGAGTGGCCCTGGCTTCGTCCGCTGACTCGAGGCGTAACTTCTCTAAGAACATGGCAACCTTGTAATGGATGGACTCGGAGCCATTATCCGCATGGAATCCCAGTATGACACACGGAAATCCCTCTAACTGCTGCTGGATGACCGGCAGCAAGCAGGCCTCGCTTATCTTCTCGCAGGTCGCAGCCAGCTGGAACGGGGTCACGCTATCCACCGCGTTGAGGCGATACACCCCCTTCATCCCGTCGCGTACGCTGGTATTGGGTCCCGCCCCGCAGGTTCTAGAGATGGGACACCGAAATGCCCGCCAGTCGCTCGAAGCGCGCATCTCCGAACAGCCGGCCGTCCCGTTTCATCAACGTCTTGGTGGCTGGGCCGGATACGGTCCCATGCAGGGCGTCCATGTCGGCCAGTAAGGCCGCGTCCGTGGCGGTGAAGCGGGGCGAAAGCCGTGCTGGGGGGGCCATGCCGAGTCGACAGTGTGCCCTCCTGCAGTACCGCCGCACCAGTCGGGTTACCCGCTGACGTGACAGCCCGGTCATGCGTTCGAGATAGCGGAGCAACACGCCCTGGGCTGCTCGCCCGTGGCGGTCATAGCCAAACCGCATGAGTACCCGCTCAACGATCGAATAGCGTTCCACTTTGAGGACCCGGACAACGATCTCCGTGCCCCCGTCCAAAAAGGCCCTAACATGGGCAATCGTCTGCAGCCGTGCTTCTTTCATGTCGATCACCATGCCTTGCATCATGACCGATTCAGCAGAGCCGTCGCTCAGACTCATTTCTCTTTGGAAATACGGCC
>JBDTPK010000467.1:0-3146 GCA_039932735.1 Nitrospirota bacterium | reverse complement strand
GTCTATGCGCACCTGCGCCCTCATTCACCCGTTGCACTTGGAACTTGAAACCGCCTTGTCAAACATTCGATTCATGAATAGTGAGTGGTTATCACGGGCCGGCTGCGTGATAGTAATGCTAGGACTTTGGTCTGGTATAGGTGGCATTTTTCAAGAGCGTCTTTTCATCAGTCGTATGAGAGGGCGGCGCCGGAACGCGATAACAAGTGCCAGAGCGAGGCTCGCGGAAGAAGACGTCGATCGGAAGGGATCGCAAGGGAACTGGACCAGATTAATGACGCTTTCGACAAGCAATTGTCGGAAGTGACACAAAATCTGAGGCTGTCGTTAGGCGTTTTAGTGGTCTCCCTTCTAATGACCGGAACGTTTCTTTGGGGTTTCGGCGACCTTCTTGTCAGGTAAGCGATGACGGAACAAAATCTAACGTGTCGCTGAACCGGACGCTTGACCGCGATGTCCCCTAGCTGCCGCGAGCGTCCGTCGCCGCCGAGCGCCGGTTAGCTTTGCGTTATCCGACTACATAGCACAACTGGAGACTAGCAATGAAAGCTGTAGCCTACAGAACCCCAGGTTCAATTGACCGCGAAGATGCCTTGCAGGACATCACCCTCGAGACACCAAAAGCCGAAGGCCGCGATCTTCTCATCAAAATCATCGCCGTGTCGGTAAACCCCGTGGACACCAAATTACGCCTCGGTGCTACGCCTGAAGGGGGTGATTGGCGGGTGCTTGGATTTGACGCCGCCGGAGTGGTCGAGGCCGTCGGGCCTGAGGTGCAAAATTTCAAACCGGGTGATGCGGTATGCCGATTCGATCACCCGACCCGGCACCAACAGCGAATATCATCTTGTCGATGAACGCATCGTTGGCCACAAACCCATCAGCCTGAGCAATGCGGAGGCCGCAGCACTTCCGCTGACGGCGATCACGGCCTGGGAGATGCTGTTTGACCGGCTCGATGTCAAACGTCCGAGCCGCAGGGAGGAAATATCATTTTGGTCATCGGTGGCGCTGGCGGCGTTGGCTCGATTACCATTCAGCTTCTGCGGGCATTGACCGATCTGACAGTCATTGCCACCGCTTCGCGTGCTGAAACGCAGGATTGGGTGCGCGAATGCGGAGCCCATCACGTGATCGACCACCGGCAGGCATTGGCACTTCAGGTTGAAGCTCTAGGGCTCGGCGCACCCTGCTTTGTCTTCTCAATCACTCAAACTGATCAGCACTTTGCAGATATCGTCGAACTGATTGCACCCCAGGGCCGTTTTGGCCTCATCGACGATCCAAAAGCGCGCGATGCCATGCAGTTGAAGATCAAGGCCGTGTCACTTCACTGGGAAATGATGTTCACGCGGTCGCTTTTTGGCACACCGGATATGGCGGAACAAGGCAAGCTGTTGAACGAGGTGGCCGCGCTGGTCGCTGCGGGGCGAATCCGTTCCACCGCTACCAAAATCGCTGGCAAGATTGATGCTGCGACTCTACGCGCGGTGCACGCCCAGATCGAAAGCGGCTCGGCACGTGGTAAGATCGTGCTTGAAGGGTTTTGAAGGTGCCTAACACGACGCTCCACCCGACGCGCCAAAGGCACGCGCCGGTGAGCTAAGCGTTAGCCATCAAAAGAAATACGGCGAAAACAGAACAATGAAAATAGCATACGTAACCACCTACGAGTCATCTGATATACATGCCTGGTCAGGGTTAGGTATTTATATTCTGCGAGCACTCCAAGATGCCGGTTTCCAAACTGAATGTATTGGCAATCTCGGGAAAGGGAATAACTGGGCGCAACTATCAAGATTAAAAAGAAACTACTACACCAGCGTACGGTCGAGACAATACCTAGAAGATCGTGAGCCAGGGATACTGAAATGGTACGCCGCTCAGGTCAAAAAACGCCTTGCATCTGTTCACCACGACATAGTGTTCAGCCCAGGGACAATTCCCATTGCATATTTGCAAACCAAGAAACCAATCGTCTTTTGGGCAGATGCAACATTTGCAGGGATGATTGATTTCTATCCAGGGTTTAGCAATCTATGCGCTGAAACTATCAAGAATGGGAACAAGATGGAGCAGTTGGCTTTATCAAAGTGTCGTCTCGCAATATATTCCTCCGAATGGGCTGCAAACACAGCCATGAAAAACTACAACGTTGATCCGGCCAAGGTAAAGGTTGTGCCGTTTGGCGCTAACATTCCATGTTCCAGGGATTTAACCGAGATCGGCAAAATCATTGACATCAAGGGGTTTGACATCTGCAAACTTCTTTTCTTGGGCGTAGATTGGCATAGGAAGGGTGGAGAAAAGGCTCTCGAAGTTGCGAGCCTGCTGAATCAACGAGGAATAAGGACAGAGTTACTTATCGCTGGCTGTAACCAACCCTCTATTACCCTACCTAGCTTTGCAAAGTACCATGGATTCATATCGAAGAGAACGGAAGAGGGCTTGAAAGATTTGGAAACATTATTCTCTGAATCTCACTTCTTGATTCTTCCATCTAGAGCTGAATGTTATGGAGTTGTATTTGCGGAAGCAAGTTCATTTGGGCTTCCATCCTTGGCTACAAAAGTTGGAGGCATTCCTACGGCAATTCGCGATGGAAAGAATGGTTGGACATTCCCATTGGGCGAAACTACTGAGACATACTGCGATTATATTGGAAGATATATGTCGTCAAAAGCAGATTACAAAGAATTGGCACTGTCTTCTTTCCAGGAATACTCTGAGAGACTGAATTGGTTGTCCGCGAACAGGAAAGTATATGATCTGCTGCAAGAATTCTGTGGCTAACAAGGCGCTGTACCTGACGGCTAGTTCGCTACGCTTCATATGGAACGAAAGGGATCGGACCCCCTAAATAGTCCAAGACTTTTCCCTTGGAATTGACAGGATCAAAAACCTTTTGCTAGCGTGGATAACTGTTTGCGGATTCAAGTAGCCAGTGCATAATTTCACCGACGGCGTGATGGAGTAACCTCTTGGCACCCCAAGTGGTGACTGATACGCACATATCGTCGGATCACCGACGAAGATCGATGTCAGAGGTATGCCTTGCGGAAGGCGGGCCTCACGCAGACCGAGATCGGCAAGGCCTTAGCCTGAATAATTCATGACTCTGGCAAGAAAAAAACCATCGAGGCTCC
>JBDTPK010000466.1:0-3146 GCA_039932735.1 Nitrospirota bacterium | reverse complement strand
CTCTTGCCCAAGCACATCGCCATTATCATGGATGGCAATGGCCGCTGGGCAGAACCGCGAAATCTCCCTCGCATTGCCGGTCATCGGGAAGGGATCGAGTCTGTTCGGGAAATGATCACGGTCTGCCTTGAACTGGGCATCCACGCCTTGACCATTTACGCGTTTTCGCAGGAGAATTGGAACCGCCCCGTTCATGAAATCTCCTCACTCATGAGCTTGCTCGAATATTACCTTTCGACGGAACGTTCGAAACTCATTGAGCAGGGTGTCCGGTTGCGCACCATTGGCAGGCTCGACTCGCTCCCATCCTCCGCCCTCCAATGGGTCCGGGCTGCCGAGCAGGAAACCGCCCATCTCGACAAGCTGCATCTCACGATCGCCCTCAGCTACGGTGGCCGCACTGAGATCGTAGACGCGGTGCGTGAACTCCTGCATGACGCACAAGACGGAAAGCTGCAACCGGACGATGTGAATGAGTCTTGTATCCAACAATATCTCTATACCCATGACCTGCCAGATCCAGACTTATTAATTCGTACCAGCGGCGAAACGCGAATCAGTAACTTTCTCCTCTGGCAGCTCGCCTACACCGAGCTCTATTTCACTCCGACCCTTTGGCCAGACTTCCGTCGCCGCGAACTCTTGCTGGCCTTGCTGGAATACCAACGACGCGAGCGGCGATTCGGTCGTGTCCTCAGCACCATTTCGCCTTAGTGGTCGATCTCAATCTCCCCATGCAGGAATACAAAACCGCCTGCCAACAGCAGACTGAACCAACCTCCACGGCGGCTCCCCGGTTCGATCCCCGCCGGATCTATACCATTCTGGTCCTCGCGCCACTCTTGTATGCCGTCATTCGCTACCTTCCGCCCCTCGCATTTTCTGGCGTCGTGATACTAGGGGGGGGACTCGCCCTCTTTGAGTTCTACCGGTTATGTTTTGGCGATCGCGGCCACTTCTGGCTGATAGGGATCGGCCTCACAGGATTCACCGCCCTGATTCTCGGAACACACTGGCCAGGCCTCATCGTTCCAACCCTCCTGGCCATACTCGTCTGTACTATGTCGGTCCCGCTTCTGAGTCCCTCGCCCCTTGAACAGAGCCTGAGAGATGGCGCCATGACCGTATTCGGCGTCCTCTACCTGGGCCTCACACTCGGCATGCTCTCGATGACGAGACTCCTGCCTCAAGGTGAGTGGTTGATTTTCTTTCTCCTGCTGGTCACCTGGGCATCCGATACCGGTGCCTATTATGTCGGCACACTCTATGGACGACATCGCCTCGCCCCCACCATCAGTCCAAAGAAAACGTTCGAAGGCTTGGTCGGTGGAGCGATTGGTGCCATACTCGTCGCCTATGTAGCCCGTTGGTGGTTTTTCCCTGGGTTCTCCGGTCTCGATTGTCTGTTTTTGGGCATCCTACTGACTATCACAGGTCTCTGGGGTGACCTGACTGAATCGGCCATGAAACGTAGCGTCGGCATGAAGGACTCCGGCGGGATACTGCCGGGCCATGGGGGTATGCTCGACCGTCTGGATAGTCTCTTGTTCACTGCCCCCGTCTTCTACTACTATGTAACGATAGCGAGCCGACTACGAGTCATGGAATGAGGGAACCCCCTATGAAAACGATCGTGATCCTCGGATCGACTGGGTCGATCGGGACCAGCACCTTAGATATCGTGAACCGATTCCCAGAAGAATTCTGCGTGGCAGGACTGACTGCCGGTAGTAATGACGAGAAACTCGAGGAGCAGATCCGCCGGTTCAAGCCTCGCGTCGTGGCCCTGTCGGATGCCTCCGCTGCTGTCAGACTCCGGGATCGCTGTACGGACTTGCCTGTCGAAATTTTTTCTGGGCAGGACGGCTTGATTCAAGTCGCCTCTGCACCCGACGCGGAACTCGTCATTTCCGCCATCGTTGGTGGAGCCGGTCTCGTACCCACCCTCGCGGCGATCCGAAGCGGAACACAAGTCGCCTTGGCCAATAAAGAACCGATGGTGATGGCGGGGAAACTGATGCAGGCCGAAGCACGACGGCATGGTGTTCGTATCTTCCCCGTGGACAGCGAACACAGTGCGATCTTCCAGTCGCTAGAAGGCCATCGTAAAGAGGATGTCCGCCGCCTGATCTTGACGGCGTCCGGAGGGGCCCTCTGGACCCTGAGCCAGGAGGAATTGCACGACGTCACACCCGAACGGGCACTCCAACATCCCAATTGGAAGATGGGCGCCAAAATCACAATCGATTCCGCTACCCTCATGAACAAAGGTCTCGAAGTCGTTGAGGCCCGCTGGCTCTTCGATATACCGGAATCCGAGATCGAGGTCATGATCCATCGGGAAAGCATCATTCATTCTCTGGTAGAATACCAGGATCGTTCGATGATCGCGCAGTTGGGATTACCGGATATGCGCACACCTATTTCCTATGCCATGAGATATCCAGGACGCATGCCGTTGGATCTGCCCTCGTTGGATCTGACGGAGATCGGGAAGCTGACGTTTTGCAAACCGGATCACGATCGGTTCCCTTGCTTGGGGCTCGGCTATGAATCCCTTCGGATCGGCGGCACGATGCCGGCCACGATGAATGCTGCCAATGAAATCGCGGTCGAGGCCTTCTTGAACGGAGGTATCCGATTCACCGACATTGCAGAAGTCATTCGCAACACGATGGACGTCCACACCACCAAAACCATCGAGTCGCTGGAAGACGCGCTGGAGGCAGATCGCTGGGCTCGAGAGAAGGCTGAATCATTGATCGTGGCGTTGGCACGCTAGCAGGATGCTGCAAAGCTGGCTTTTTATGCGATGCGGTGGTGTGATACGACGTACGGTGCTAGTGCCTGAATAGTGAGTAGGATGCTCAAAAAGGCCGTCCAGCATGGCCACAGCGAGGAAAGAGGCGAGGCGTACACTTCGGTACGTTGACCCTCTGAGCGAAGCGAGAACCAAGCTGGCGGACTTTTCAGCATCCTACTAGGTCTACACGAAGGAGCATACACTGTGTTCATGGCATTTACCTGGTCCCCCGATTCCGTCTGGTTATTATTGCAGAAGGCGTGGTGGTTCCTGGTCGTTCTGGGCGTATTAGTCGCATTCCATGAACTCGGGCATTTCTTGGCCGCTCGCTGGGTCGGCGTCA
>JBDTPK010000465.1:0-3152 GCA_039932735.1 Nitrospirota bacterium | reverse complement strand
GAAGCGGGGATGTGAGCGGGGCAGAAGGATGCGGTCGCGGAAGGGCGAGCAGCTCCGGGTTCGCCTAATACGATGACTTCTCGACGGCACCTTGTTCCTTTACTATTGGCTGGGTGCCTTATCGGACGGGAGGACGGAACGGCGCCCAGCACCTTCACTGCTACTGGGTGGTAATTGGCGCTACGGCGAAGCCTCCATGCTCATCCCTTCCGTCCGTCTCGAAGAATGAAGGGGTATGAATGGCTGAGGGCATTTATGGCTCCCAGGCGTTCTGACATCTATTCCGGAGAATAAATGCCTCCTTTGAAATTGTTCTTGGATCACTGGGCGATTGTTGATCTACTTGAGAGCCCATCCTTTTTCGTTCAGCAAGAAAGGCTTGTCTCGCTCTGCAAGAGCGGAGCCTGTGTTTTGGTTCTGACGATTTGGTATGTCCACGAAGCATTAAGAGATGGCAACAAAGATAGAGCTAGGGATCTTTGCGCAAAGATTGAAGCTCTCTCGAAACAAGTTCCCTCTCTTTGGATTAGACTAAGAGCTGAAATACAAGAAGACGAGATAGCGGATGAGTTCTTTAGATCAATCGGCGCGAGGTATCAGAAGAACAATCCCTTCTGCGAAGAGGCTGTTTCCATTTTCCCTAACCATGAAAAACTTCCGGACATTGAGAAGGCTAGAAGAGCGGGGCTGGTTTGGTTCTTTAGCAAGCCAGAACTTTTTGGTGAAGCCCTTAGTGAGCAAAAAAAGTATCCGGCTGTTAAGGCAGAGTTGAAAGCAGCCGATCAGGCAACTGTTGGAGGAAAAGATTTTTTGAATGAGGCGAGGAAGCAATATGTGAAGAGGCTTCTCCCCTCTCGAACTCCAGGAGGCTTGATTATTGCTGACCAATCGAAGAGAGAATTTCTTCAAGAAATGGATATCGCTAAGTTTCGCGCCGTATCTTTTGAGGCAGGATTATCAGAAGTCACAACCGCGGATGCTCAGGCGCGTCCTACCGAGCAGGACCTGGTGGACTTGCAGCATGCGGTAAGCGTGGTCCCATATGTTGACGTTGCGGTACTTGATGGCAAATTCTGCAAGTACGCTTCGACTGTCAAAAGGAGCTGGAAGGGCGCGGAGCCATTGGCTGAATGCTTTGATAATATTGCAGCCGCATTAGATTGGATCGAAAAAAAAGCCGCCAAGCAGTGAGATCTAATTTGGCCACGCTGTTTCGCCTAGGCTCTTCTCGGAGAGGACTTCATGCACACCATTCTCCTGCTCAGCATTTCCAACATCTTCATGACCTTCGCCTGGTATGGGCATCTGAAGTATAAGGATTCGCCCTTGTGGATCGTGATTGTGGCGAGTTGGGGCATCGCCTTCTTCGAGTATTGATTCCAAGTGCCGGCCAATCGCATCGGACACTACGAATTCAGCGCGGCCCAATTGAAAACGATTCAGGAGGTCATTACGCTCGTCGTGTTCTGCGTATTCTCGGTGTTGTATCTCAAAGAGCCGCTGAAGTGGAACTATTGGGCTGGGTTTGTTTTGATGGCCGGCGGCGTGTTCATGATTTTTAAAGAGTGGTGAGAGTCACTGATGGAAGTCTAGAAGTCGGTGAGCTCGGTCGTAGAGATAGAGCACATCCAGAGTTAGGCGAGCGCCGAAGGTTGGGCCGTAATCCTTCTGGTTGATGAGGTCGTTCCAGGTTTCAAAAGTTACGGCTGAGATGCGAAGTGCCGCCGTCACGAACCGTTCTTCCAAAGAATTCCCGCGATGGTCCACAAACAGGCCGGAATCCACCGTCAGGCCGATTTCGAGTTCCACAGGGATATCGCAGTCTTCTCGCCGGTAGTTGCCGATTCCGACGGAAGCCTGCCCGATATAGGAATGGTTGGCGATTTGGTGAAATGCCGCTCCGCTGAAGGGACGACCGGCACGGGCCAACGCGGAGAAGCGTATGTAGTTGGACACGACCGGCACAAACTCTAACAGAGATAATCGTCTGAAGCCCATTTGGACATAGGGTTCATAATAGAGAGACCCTGCCGCTCCGCCTACCCCAGAGAAAAACACATCGTCGCTCCCAAAAAGTCCCGTCCATTTCGTCAACGTGCCACTGACCATGAAGTCGATCGCATCGCGTGTGGCGCCGACTGGCACAGGGGTCAGTCCGCGGAACTTGTGCACGACGTCGTTCTGAAGATATCCGCTAAAGCCATTCCCTGTGGGACCAGCCCCGGCCGTGAGATTGGCATTCCAGCCCTTGAAATATTCCAAACGTTCCGTCCAGCTCAGCGACCATATGTTAAAGCCGGAGGTTTGCCGAATGTCGTTATAGCGATTACCCGTTCCATCGAACTCGGTAAAGCGATCAGTGGTAAATCCAAGCGCGACGGTACGGTCGTGGTCAGGGAAAGCCATTGCGCCCCAGTGCACACTTTGCGCCGGCGGCTCGGCTCCGCATCGATCAGAAAGGGTACCGGTCGGCAGGATGGCCAGGAGACCGCACATGACGTGTCGTAATTTCATATGAAGATGTATCGCAGATACTCTACGCTGATCACAACTGACTCCATGCATAAATATGGAGATGATCTCGCTCGGATTCCTGGCCATCTCTGACCGCAGCCCAGGCACCGTATTGGAATACACCGGCGGCGACCGATGGGATTCCTGTCCAGCCTCCTTGTGTTCTCATGGCTGTTCAATTTTGGGAATCACGAGGGCAACTGAGAGTCGGATGAGGCGCAGTCATGAACCGATTCAGAGCGGTTGTTACGATTGCCCCTATCACTTCCAATCAACAGAGATTATGGGTGCCAGAATGCTTCCCAATCCTCTTGCCGGATTTGCAGCGCTCGGAGCACATCAATCGGAAGACTCGTGGACACCTGAGCCTGAGCTTCATACCCCACGATTTGCTTGTGCAAAATGAACGCCATGGCCTTCAAATGCTGAAGGCTCAGCCGAATCGTGGCCACCCGTTCAACTGGTGGTGGAATACCTGGAGCCACTGGATTGGCTCCTGAGACTTGAAAGTTCAGTGTGCATCCAAGCGGCCCAAGGTTGAGCTGAAATTGGTCGGCATAGACATCGGGGATTTCAGCCATACGTCCTCCTTAAAATTGGATTGATTGAGCTGGGCGAGATATTAGCCTCCATCCTAG
>JBDTPK010000464.1:0-3154 GCA_039932735.1 Nitrospirota bacterium | reverse complement strand
CGCAGATACCCTTGTACCTGCCTGTTGATGTCATAGGTGGCGGCCAGGTTCCAGACATCGAAGCCCGGCATGGACTGGGTGTTGTTCGCATCGTTGAATCGTTGGCCGACGTAGCGAAACTCAAGATTCAGACGAAATGGATCGATCGGTTGATAACTGATCATCGCCGAGTATTGCTGAAGCGGCCATCGGGGGAGACGATCATTATCCAGAGTGGACGTGTTGCGGGTCGCGGTATGGGTATACTGGCCCTGCACATCCAAGCTCTTCGCCCAAGGCAGATCCCGCAAAATATTGGCCTTAATGCTTACCTCAACGCCCTTTGCCGTGGTGCTACCAAAGTTAGCCGGACAGAATCCAAAGGTTCCCGCAGGGCAACCCACTGGATCAAAAACCGTGAGAATTTGATCACGATACCGCGTCCAGAAGTAATTCGCGCTGAGCGTGATGCGTTTATCAAACAGAGTCTGGTCAACCCCGATATCCCCTCCCTGACTTTTCTCAGGACGAAGATTGGGATTGCCAAAGTTTGGAAAGAAGAGTTCATTGATCGTGGGAGCACGAAAGCCCGTCGCATAGCTGGCCCGGATTTTCGTTCCCGTCTCTTTATGGAGATAGCCGCCGGTAAACCGATACGTGGTGGCGCTCCCAAACATATTATATTCGTCCTGCCGAAGGCCGGCCGTTCCAAACACCCTGTCCCACAAATTCAACTGCGCTTCGGCAAACCCGGCGTTTGACGCTATGCGCTTATCGGGAAATAAGTCGGTGGCGTTGCCAATCTGCTCCCGAAATTGGTAGCCGGCGATCACGGACAGCGGCTCGGCAATTTGAAAGTTATTTTGCCATTCGACGCGATTGCTGTATGTCCGGATGTCCGACAGAAACTGGAAAGGAATGCCGGTCTGGCCGGTGAAGATATCGCGAAAGGACGTACCGGGATCAGTAGTCAGATGATCCGTCGCCCTCGCCGCCGTGATCCTTGATGACCACCACTTGGTAATCGGTTGAAAATAATTTCCAGAATACACAAATTGATTGGTGTGGCTCTCAGCTCCCAACACATCGGCGGGGTTATTGTTGTTTGGATTGAAACCATCGAACTTCGCATCGCTGTTTAGCCAGCGAAAGTCGAACTCCAGCCGTCCTTTCGTGGGAAGGTTTAATCCCAACCGCGCAGACCCTTGCCAGTTATGCAAGCCGTCGAGCTCTGAGGCGCCTCGCCGGTAGTTGATAGCGGAAATGCTTGAGATATCCCAGTGCGACAGAGTGGCGGAGAAATCGAAAGGGCCTTTTTCTCCACTCACTTTCCCCCCTTCGCGAAGGGAATTGTACGATCCGTACTCAAGAAAACCTCCGGTCGAAAGGGCTCCACGTCCGCGTTTGGTAGTGATATTAATGACGCCACCCATCGCGTCGGACCCGTACATCATGCTTTGATTGCCGCGAAGAATTTCGACGCGCTCAATATTGTCGGTCGTCAGGAAGGCAAAGTCGTACAACCCGCTGGTGGCGCTATTGACGATCGCGCCATCAATCATGACCATCACCTGTTGCGAATTGGACCCGCGCATCCGGACCTCGGTCAAGGTGCCTTGGCCTCCGTTGGAAAACACCGCCATGCCGGTGGCGAGTCGAAGAGCTTCCGCAACGGTCTTGAGATTGCGCTTCTGCATCTGTTCGCCCGTAATCACTTCGACGGCACTGGTGACGTGACTGACGGGCTGTCTGGTCTTGGTCGCGCTGACCACCACTTCGTCGGTTTCTTCCAGCTTTGCCTCGTCAAGAGGTGCGTTCTGGTTCGACGATACTGCCGATTCCTGCTTTTCAGAGGCCGCCTGCTTCTGCACGTCTTCAGCCGGAGCTTCCTGTTTTTTTTCCTCTCCGGCGGGTAGATCTTGGGCCAAAGCGAATCCCGAACCCATCCCTATTGTTATCAATAACAACGTACCGATAAATACTGCTGCACGGCAGTAGTGACCGATGGTTGCTTCGCGCACGTTCCCCATTGCAACCTCCCCTTAGCTCGAAGGGCTGAGTCGAATCGACTGGTTCGGGTCTCCTGACTTGCGGATCGCGGCTTCTCTGCGCCTTCCCATGTGCCGAGGCACACAGTGGCATTCTGCAGAGTCACTCCCCGCTTACAGTGGCGGCACCGTGATGGATTTGCACCATCTTCCCCGTTGCGTACGATCTTTCTCTGACCTCTCCTCCTCATTAAAAATACGTGCCCTCATACGAAACGAGAGGGTCGGGCACATACCCTTCTCGTTACGGACGATCTCTCATATGTTTCCACGGAATCGACCTGGGCAGTGGTGAATCTGGCCATGCGCGATTCCGAATCATGGGGTCAAGACGTCACCTCCATCCATAGCATGCAAGACGTCGGGACCAACCCCATGATACGGCGGGCTGAGTTGGAAGACCGCTCCAACCTCAGCATTATCATTCGATCGCGGTATCGGCTCGCAAGACTCAGGTCGTGTGGCTGGAACCGACCACATCGAATGCAGTGCGGCCGCTGCAAGCATGCCTTCACCCATCAATTCGCATGGAAAATACCGGAGCACAAAAAATCCCCAAGGCCTCGACAGACCTTGAGGATTGCACCCGCAACTCATCCTCGCCCGCTCCCCAGCCCACGAGGGAACATCGGTCAACGCTCCTGGAAGGTCTTCTGGCTCATGGTTCACCCTACTCCCCGCGCCTTCCCATCCGCGCAAGCGAACAGTGGCACCGCGGGTTTCGTCCCCATTTACAGCGGCGGGACCGCGAGGGAGTCGCACCCTCTTCTCTTCTCAGGAGTCACAATATGGCGGAACTCTAGAATGGCGCGACGAACATTGTCAAGCACGGGGAGCCTGACGGACGAGCGCTACAGACCTTCCTTCAATTTGTAACACTACGGCCAATGACGTTAACTCCTGTACGGTCTGAACTCTATTAATGTGGTCTTGAGTTCTAACTCCAAGTGCGACATTACCGGCCCT
Source organism: Nitrospirota bacterium (assembly GCA_039932735.1). Taxonomy (GTDB): domain Bacteria; phylum Nitrospirota; class Nitrospiria; order Nitrospirales; family Nitrospiraceae; genus Palsa-1315. The sequence continues at coordinate 161 of JBDTPK010000464.1, read as the reverse complement.
GAGGGGCTACGGTGTTGTCATGCCAAAAAAATGGCACGGACGTGTCGGGCGACACCCAGCGCGAGTTGAACGCCATCGCGCATCGCCTGAACACACGCCCGAGAGAATGTCTGGACGTGGCCACGCCCCTGGAAGTGTATGCGCAATTGCGCCCTCATGCA
>JBDTPK010000463.1:0-3155 GCA_039932735.1 Nitrospirota bacterium | reverse complement strand
GGCAGACGCCAACCTGTTCGACCTCCGACCGATTTGTTGGCTCAGGTTAAGCGTGAATTTGTTGACAAGGATTTCTCGGTCGACTGCGAGAACTTTTCCCAGACTAGGCCGGTTTCTTTATTCTCCTTCGCCGAATACCCCGTAGCTTACAGCCTTCGTAGCTAATGTGGCTACCTCGGCGGAGTAGGCTGCTGCGGGGATGAAGGCGAGGAGAGCCCTCCGTAGCCTTGGCGAAGGAAGGTAGTGGCTTCGGCACGTCGCCCCAAGGCTCTGGCCGACGGGTCGGAGAATTTCGCAAGATACCTCGCAGCTTGCTGCGGGGAGCTTCATCCAACACTGTGTTATTGGTAAAGGCCGCCAGAACGACGAACCGCTTCGTTGCAGGCAGCGCCTGGTCTCACTGAAGCGTGTGATTATCTTCTGCAGTCTCGTTCTTCGTGTTCTTTTCGCTACCACGGCTGCTCATTGTGGTGGTCGCCAGACCTGGTTAAGCGTATCGATTATCTGTCGAAGCTATTGCTGCTCAGGAATAGCCCTCTAAGTACAAGCGTGCCAACTCACTGCCAGAAACCCTCGCCTTTTCATCTCTCCTCCTGTTAGTTGGGTTGATGCAACACTTACTGGTGCGTATCATCTCGTGTTCGAAGAACTCCTCCGCGTTGTAACGGATCCTGCGACAAGCTCAGTCGAGCGGGGCGTCCATGAGACCTATCAACCCTTGGCTTCTTGCCCCTCACCATGAGCTACTCATTTTCATCGCCTGCGCTGAGCCAACCGAGCGCGCCTCGCTTACCGAACAGGCTTGAGGCACGTGACACATTGCTTGATTGAAGGGGTTGTTGCCTGGTGACGGACACTGCTCGGGCAAGAGCGATCAGCTCACCTTCACGCACGGCTCACAGCTCGATTTGTTGTAAGACACAACGATCCGTAACTGGGTAGCCCCTTGAGAAGTATTAGACTCAGGAGCAGCGCGAGGCGAGGATTCAGCAGATGCAGGGACGGTCGTGATCGATACCTGTCCTCAGTCCTTTCAGGGGACGTGGTCGATACTGAAGCGGAAGTAGTCTGTGTGCGGGTGCCATTGCACAAGCATTGTATCTGGTGATGCCGATTCGAAACGGGCCACCCTACCAGAAGCAGCGCTCTTGCCGTTCCCTCCAACGCTTGCCCCATAGAAGCGTTGCGTGCTAGGATTTTGGTGAGTAAGCACTTACTTACCATGAAGAAACGAACCACACAGCGCGCAAATGGGATTGGGCAGCGGACTTCTGCGCACGATCGTCAGGCCAGCCTCATCGCGGCCGCAGCGTCGCTCTTCGCTGCGAAAGGGTTCAACGGCACCACCACAAAAGAAATCGCCAAAGCGTCGGGCGTGAGCGAGGCGTTGGTCTTTAAATATTTTCCGACGAAACGGTCGCTCTACGCCGCAATCCTGGCAGAAAAAGTGAATGTCAATGAACTGCTCGACGCGGTGGAGTCGGCGGTCCAAAAACACGACGACCACCGCGTATTTACGATGATTGCGAGCTATCGCATCCGCCCCGACGTCGATTCGACGTTTCTGCGGCTCCTGTTGTTCAGCGCATTAGAAGGGCACGAACTCTCCGAGCTGTTCTTTGGCAAGCACCACAAGGTGTTCTACGATCACCTCGCCGCGTACATTCGCACAAGGATTGACGACGGCGCGTTTCGCCCGGTCGATCCCCTTCTGGCAGCTCGCGCATTCATCGGCATGGTGGTCCATCACCGCCTGCTCCATGAGATCTTCGGAGTCCCGATGCATCAATCCCATGAGGATACGGTGGCAACCTATGTCGATCTCTTCCTCGCCGGATTGATCAAGATGCCGGATGTTCGCAAGCCGCCGAGGAGGCCTGCGCGATGAATCCCTTGAAACAACATCCGATTGTCACACTCGGGGTGATTACTTTCTTTGCCGTCACGGCCCTCGTCGTGTTTCGCCTCAGCAGCGGTGCCAAGACCGACGATCGCAAATCTCGCGTCATCACCGTTGCCACCGTGGCGCCGCTCAAAAAGGATCTGGACATTCGACTCACCTACACCGCGGATATCACCCCCAATCAATCGGTCAATCTGTTCTCACGGGTTGACGGCTACATTGCCAAGGTCTACGTCGAGAAAGGCGATTTGGTCAAAGCCAACCAGCTCCTAGTCGAGATCGATCACTCGGACTATCGGCATGCCGTCAACCAGGCGAAGGCAAATCTGGCTGCGTCGAGAGCAAGAGTGGCACAGCAGGATGCCAGCGTTCGCAACACCACGCTCACGCTCAATCGGATGCAGGCGCTGATCAAAGACCAGTTTGTCTCGCAGCAAGATCTGGACAATGCCCAGATTTCGTACGACGCGGCAGCAGCGGCGCTTGACTCGCTCCGAGCACAGGTCCAGCAAATGGAGGTCGCGCTGGCGCAGGCCGAGACGAACCTGACCTACTCGTTTATCCGTGCGCCCTTCGCGGGCTATGTGGCCGAGCGTAACCTCGACCTCGGTTCCTATGTCAGCGGCGCCACCGGCGGCACCTCCACCATCTCGCGTGGGATTCTCACGCTCCATGAGATTCAGACGGTCCGCATTTTGATCGAGGTCGTGGAGAGAGATGTCCCACTCATTCAGGTGGGGCAAAAGGCAGAGGTTCGTGCCGAAGCCTATCCCGATCGCGCCTTCGAGGGCAGGGTCACCCGTATCGTCCAGGCGCTGAACCGGGCCACCCGCACGATGACGATCGAGGTGGATCTCCCCAACAAGGATCATGTCTTGAAAGGCGGCATGTTCGCCCGTGTTGAGGTCCTGGTTGGCACTCATCGACAGGCGATTCAGATCCCTATCGACGCAGTGAGCCGGCTGGAAGATACCCAATATGTCTACATTGTGCGGGAAGGGAAGGCCCAGCGGGTGCCGGTGGAAATCGGAGTCCGCGACGAAAACCGAGTGGAAATCACCAAGGGTTTGGACGGGTCTGAGCAGGTAATCGTCTCCGGGAAAGACCTCGTGCACGACGGCACTCCCGTGGAGACACACGCAGTAGACGGCGTAAAACGTGAAGCGTAAAAGGTGAAAAAACATCCCACTTTGACGTCTTATTCCAATTCCAGTTAAATAAGCCTATAATTATGTCACTGGCGGTGAGCGAG
>JBDTPK010000462.1:0-3156 GCA_039932735.1 Nitrospirota bacterium | reverse complement strand
CTGTCTGGCATGAACCTATACAGCTATGGTAGGGTGATGAAGGCCAATAAACTATCTTCCGCCCGAGAGTTGATTCATGACGCGCAGAGCTATTCTAGGCGCAGGCGCTGTCGCACTTGCTCTTCTTGCCGCGATCTGCATCCCGCGACATCTTCCAACATCGACAGCATCGAGCGCCCCCACTCCTGCCTCCTTTCAAGCACGGTTAGAGCAGGGAACCCTGATCCTCCGCGGCTCACTCCCAAGTGAGACCAGTAAGGCCGCACTCCTTCAGCGAGCGCAAGAGCTGCATGGAGCAGTACCAGGGCGCGTCGTCGATCAGTTGGTCGTCGATCCGGGAGTGGGACCTGCATCCTGGGCCGACGAAGTCTCCAAAGTCCTTCCCATCTTAGGGCACATGAAGGAACGGGGCTCCATCATGATCGATGGACGCTCGATTGTCCTCAGCGGCCAGGTCGAGAACGATCGTATCAAATCCACCATGCTACGAGAGGTCGCTCCTCTGACACAATCAGGCCTCGAACTGGAAGATCAGATCCTCACCACTCAGCTCGCGACTCCCTCTCCGTCACTCCAAAAGAAATTAAATGAGATCATCTCGCACGGCTCCATCGAGTTTGAATCGAACACCACGACGATACTCCCCCGTGGCCGCGCCATACTCGACCAGCTGATCCCCGTCTTACGTCAAAGCCCCCATGTGGCCCTAGAGATTGGCGGCCATACGGATAAGTATGGTGCGGTGGACTATAACTTTGAACTCAGCCGCCGCCGCGCGGAAGCCGTGCGACAGTATTTCATCAGCCACGGACTCACCAATGAATTCAACGCCGTCGGCTATGGCTCATCTCGCCCGCTGGCGGACACCGGATTCCAGCACAACCGCCGCATCGAATTGCGCGTGAAAGGAGTGAGTGACCAATGATCGTATTCATCGGCCAGATCCTGGGATGTCTCCTCGTCGCGGCAGTGATCGGCGGCGTGGCCGGATGGCTGCTGCGACAAATGTCCTCCGGCCAACATACACAAGAGTTCACGGACCTCGCCACCGCCCTGCGCTTCAAAGAACAGATGCTGGAGAAAGCGCAATATGAACTAAGGGTCCAAGCCGCTGCGAACCAGATGCTCGAAAGCAAGATCATCAAATCGGAGGAGCTCAACCAATCCACCCAACAGGAACTCTCGGCACGAAACGATCGCCTCCAGGCGCTTCAAGAGGAGCTGGCCGTTCGTACGCAGCGGCTGACGGCCCTGGAAGTGGAAGAAGCCTCTGTGCGACAGCGAGCCAGCGAGTATGCCGCCGCTGCCGCCTCGCAGTCGGAAGAAGTTCAGCGCCTCCATCTCACATGCCAGGCGGCCCAACAGACACTCGAGTCGAGTGAGCAGGAACGGCATATGCTTCAGCGCCGCATCGCTGAGTTGGACGCCACCGTCACAGAAGCCGATCGACTACGTGCGCGCGTGGAGGAACTCGAACCGGCTCAAGGACGGGTCCATTGGTTGGAAGTGCAACTCTGTGATCGAGACGCCGAGCATCGAACCGCACTGCAACAACTCAATATCCAACTGGCCGAACGAGACCGGCGCATCAGCGAGCTGAACTCTCTCTCCCAACGACTTCAGGAGCAGGAGGCGGCATTGGCACAGTGGGAAACGAAATATACCCACACCCTCACGCAACACGACGAGCAGATCGACACATTACACAAACAGCTCGCGACACAGGACCAACTCCGGGCCCAGCTCCTGCTCAATGAACAATTCCTGCAGGAGCGAGACCAACGGATCGACGGCCTCCAACAAAGGATTCAAGAGTTCGAAGCGCAACAGCAAAACCTGGCAGATCAGGCGAAGACGGCAGGGGAAAAACAAGAGGAGATCGCCCGCCTGCGCAAACGCCTCGTCGAAGTGCGGGCCGCACTCCGCATCAAGACCGATGGGGTGGCTGTGGCTCCTCGCCAGAAAGCCCGTCAGAATGGAAGTCAGCTGAATCTGGAGATAGAACAGGCAAAAGCGGCGAAAGACGGACCGAAAGACGAACCGAAAGACGACCTGAGTAAGATTCATGGGATCGGCCCCGTCTATGCGCGGACCCTATACAAGATGGGGTTGTACCGCTTTGACCAGATTGCGCATTGGACCTCGGAGGATATAGACAAGGTCGCGAAGAAACTCTACACTGCCCCTGATAGAATCAAGCGGGATAATTGGGTCGCGGGTGCGAAGCAACGATATCGTGAGAAGTACGGAGAAAACCCCTAGGGCGAGTCTGGCCGATCAACCAGAACATGTCAGATTGACTCTCTGCTTTGTGCACCACGTCGTCTTGTATGCACAGGCCTACATCCCTACGTTAGAGGGGGTAGACCGTCTCCCACAGTTCACGTATGCATGAACGGGTTACATACCGATTAACAATGGTAAATCTCCCGACCATTATGATCTCCAGAATATGGGAAGCAGACTAATGCAGGGTCTCACGCTCACCAGAAACATGTTGTGGGGCATCCTGCTTGTTTTCGCAGCAACAGTCGGCTTCAATGCCTGCAGCGACTCGAACAATGTGTCGAATACTGAACCTCCTGAACCTCCTGCTCCGCCGCCTCCTCTGGTTATTAGAACAAGCTCGCCGCTTATCGGAAGCATTGGCATAGCGTTTAACCAAAAACCATTAGAGGCAGGCGGCGGAACCCCACCCTATACGTGGTCGATCATTGGAAATCCTGCACCAGCGCCAGGCCTTCGATTGGACTCAAAAACAGGGAAGATCAGTGGAACTCCCACTTTCTCTGGCATCTTCCCATCGACCTACCGAGTCACTGACACAGCAAAAAAGTCAACCCAAAAAGAGCTGACCATTGCGATTGGTGCAGCGTCTGGTACAGCTTCATTGGCATCGGGTGCAGGGCTCACATCGACCACAGACGGTCCTCACGCATCACCGACGATCACGCCGTTCACGCTGCCAAATGGGACGGTGAACGTGGCCTATCCGACTATCCAGTTAGACGCAACGGGCGGCATACCGCCGTACACGTGGTCGGTTTCTCCCCCATTGCCCAATGGATTGTCCTTCAACCTACTCGGACCTGGAGTTATCGGCGGAATTCCGCTGAATGCGAGTCCAGTTCCAACACCGTATACCTTTACGGTTAT
>JBDTPK010000461.1:0-3158 GCA_039932735.1 Nitrospirota bacterium | reverse complement strand
CTAGCGTGAGGCTAAATCTTCGGTGCTGAGGCGGTAGGGGCTTCTTCGACGCGGATGGTGTTGGCCCACTCGGCGACGAGGGGGTCTCGGTCTTCCATCGTCATCCCAGCATACTTCATAAACATTTGCGGGCCTTTGCGGCGGCGCCAGGTGAGATAGCTCAAGAAATGTGCTCGGCAGACACTATGGGTGCCGGCTGGGGCATAGACCCTCGCTTGGCAGCCTTTGATCATGCAGGTCAGATCGTGCATCGCGTACTCCGTGTAGATCGGCAGTATGCCGGAGGGATGGGCTGATTATCAATCAACCTAACCTTGACGCATCACTCCCGTTCCGGTAAGTCCATTGCCATGATGAGTCTGCGGCCTCTTCTTCTTCTCCTCCTCCTGTTATCCACATTCGGCTGCCTTTCGAGTTGCGGGTCGGCATCGCGAGAGGGCCTTCCCCCTGGGAGTCCATTTGCTGAGACAGCTGCCGTTGCGGCAAATCCGCTGCCGCAGGGGATTGCGGTGGGGGATGTGACGAGCCAGTCGGCCCTGCTCTGGTTGCGGACTGATGGACCGATGATGGTTCAAATCGAGTGGGCGCCAGAGGGGGTCTGGAGCACAGTGTCGAGGATGGGGACAGCCGTGGCTCCCGTGGCGCGGACGCCGTTGCTCACGACCAGCCAGGAAACGGATTTCACCCTGATGATTCCTCTTGAGGGGTTACTGCCAGCCACGCGATATCGACTGCATGTATTTGCCGGCTCAAAGGAGCGTGATAAGGCACCGACTGAGGCGCGGGTGGCAGCACGAGGGGAATTTACGACACTGCCGGAGGCGAAGAGTCATGTACCTGTGACTTTTGCCTGGAGCGGCGATCTAGGTGGCCAGGGGCGCTGTCGGCGTGGCGCTGCCGGGTATCCCATCTTCGATGTGATGCGTGCACAGCATCTCGATTTCTTTCTGTTTCTCGGCGATACGATATACGGTGACAACCTATGCCCGTCGCCTCCGAACGAGCCGGGCGCTGACTTTCGGGCGACCACCTTGAGCGAGTATCGTGCCCGTCATCGCGACCAACGGGGCGCGGAGGCCCTGAGGCGATTTCTCGGCAGTGTTCCGGTCTCTATGATCTGGGACGACCATGAAGTCCGGAATAACTTTGCCGGGCCCTTTGACAGCCAGATGCCGGCTGGAAGGCAGGCGTTGCGCGAGTATTGGCCCATCCGCGTGGTGCCCGACGATTCTCATCGGCTCTATCGAACGGTGCGTGCCGGGGCAGATCTCGAAATGTTTGTCCTCGATACTCGGCAGTATCGGAGTTCCAATTCCGATCAGGATGGCCCGACGAAGACGATGCTGGGAGAACGGCAGCTTCACTGGTTATTGAACGGACTGACCGAGTCAACCGCGACATGGAAAGTTATCGTGACGACGGTGCCGCTGTCCATTCCAAAGGGAGGGGGAGTCGGCGCCCCTGGGAACGATGGCTGGGTTGGAGGGGTGGACGGCACCGGATTCGAAAGGGAGCGGCAGGTGATTGTGGACTGCGTTCTTGACCAGAAGGTGAAGAACGTGGTGTTCCTGGCAGGCGATGTGCACTATGTGCAGGCGAATGCGTACGATCCGAATAGTGACGGGATCGCCGATTTCCATGAGTTTATCGCTGGTCCGTTGTCCGCCGCGCCTGGCCGACTGACGCCTGCCAGCGCCGCGTTACGCCCGACCACGTTGATGAATGAGGGCGGGTACATGAATTTTGGTGTGATTCGAGTCACGCAGACCGCATTCGATGTGACAATACTCGACGAGGCTGGTGCCACGCGATTTTTCCATCATCTGCCTGCCAAGTAGCCGCCGTCTTCTACGAAAATCCTCTTGAAGTCGGGATGGGTGGCCAGTTACGGTACAGACTCGTTGCGCGCGTGCGCGAGGCTGGGACGAGGTGGGTGATGTTGTTGCAACTGATTTCCGTGCTGGGCGCCCTGATGGTGCTGTCCGCCTATGGCCTGATTCAGGGTGGGGTCTGGAGTGAACTGAACTCGGGATACCTCGCATTAAACATTGTCGGGTCGTTGCTGTTAGGGATCGTCGCGATTGAGGATCAGCGGGTGGGATTCATTTTCTTGGAGTTTGCGTGGGCAGGTCTGGGATTGGTCGGCGTCGCCAGAGCTGTGAAGGCTCGGCGTACGGCGAATTAATAGGTTCGGATGAAAGGATGATACAGATGGCAGGATTGATGTCGGCAGATGAGATTTTTGAACAGGCTCACAATGCCGCTGCGGCGGCGACGGGGCTCGACGATAAGCCCATGCAGATCGATTACCCAGCGTTGAAGGAAAAGATTCTCGCAGCACTGGGGGATCGCAAAGTCGTGCGTTGCCACATCAACAAGTTTTTGCCGGAGGGCTACGAAGATCAGGGGCGCTTTAATCTTCTGTTGCTCACTTCCGGCAACGTCGTGTTCGACATGGTCATCGGCGATTCGTATTTTCGCTACGACGTGGTGTCGGTCGGTCAGTTGGACAAAGTTCAGCTGATCGATGCGATGTGGGACAACAAAGAAAAGCGCAAGGAGGAACCGTTTTTGAGCCTTCGTCTGATGCATGCCGAAGAGGCCCACCTTTTGTTGGCGCTTGAAGACGATGAACGGAAGAGCCTGCTGGCGTTCGCCAGCGCGGTGTCGTCAGTCAGGAACCCCGAAAAGTAAAGGGGAAGACTGCTCAAAAAACCTGCCCAGCAAGGCCGTAGCGAGTGAAGGCTCGGGCGTACCCTCCGGGGCGCACGGTGCGACGAATAAGGAGCACCAAGTCTGTGCGCGCCGCCGATTTGGTGAGGCGGACGGGTCCCCATTGAGGATTTCGATGAACCGAGAACGATGGTGGCGTGATTTTTTTAGCAGACTGATGGATTAAGTGCGATGGTAGAATGGGAGCGCCGTGACCGTCGCGTCATGACGTGCGCCGTCGATTTTGATGGTGAGGTGAGTGCCGGGGGCTGAAAAGTCCCGGAGTGGGAATGCGAGGGCAATAGGAGTCTTCAGTTGTGGGGAGTCCGTGGCGCTGCTGACCCAGCCGACTTCCCGGTCTCCGCTAAATAACTTGGCGCCTCTCGATGGGATGATCGAACCATTCATGACGAGTCCAACCAGTTTTCGCCGTACGTTGCCGTAGG
>JBDTPK010000460.1:0-3165 GCA_039932735.1 Nitrospirota bacterium | reverse complement strand
CGAGAGACCGACGTTTCTCATGCTGTTTTCACCCACTCGCCAGGACGAAGAGCCAGAATATTTTTGTGCCGCGGTGCCGCTTCCAAGGTAGAACAAATTGTGAAGCAGCTGATGTAACAGCTTGGTAATCGATCCATGAAGATCGCGGAACAACTCATGTGCCTCCTGCCATGGCTGCTTCCACTCCGAAATCTGATTCTGACGCACAGCAAACGCTTCAGCCAGTTCGGCCAGTGTCGTATCACCCTTGATCGCGGCCAAGGCCACCTTGGCCTTGACTCCAGGGGCGTGATTGCTTCGCGTCCTTCTCAGGCGCGTGCTCCTCTGTTGGCCGTGCGCTCCACGGCTGGGGTCGAGCACGCCTACCAAGTATCGACCTGTCCGAATTTCCGGCACCACCTCTAACTGTGGGTTTCATTCAACGCGCATCCCACACCTCCACCCTCCGTACCATTGATGCGCGATAGATGGGCATCGCCACGCGACTGGGGCCGCTTCACCCCTGATGAATGCACAGGCTACTTCGCGTCCTCAGGCGAGGTACATACATAAACTGAACATGCGCTGGGTTGGTTGGCATGGAAACCAAGCACAAGAAAAGTACCAGGTTCCCTGCGTCCGATGCGATCAGATCACGGACGGCAAGCCCTCCCACCATGGTGACGGGTAAATACTGTGATTCCTCAACACACCGTGCTGCTACTTTTCTAATTCATCATGATCCCTACAGCCCATTAAAACGAAAAGGGAGAGGCTTTTGCCTCTCCCTTTCGCTGATGGCGTGACTCAGTCACGGTCATCAACATTATGACGCCTACCTACTATAGATTTTTATCCGCTGTGTTTTGAGGTCACAGCGGATAAATCTAGCGCTGATTACTTCAATAGGTTCTTGTAGATGTCCGGCTGCTCTGGACCTTCCACCTTAATCAGGCCAACGGCACCTTTTGCGATACGGAAGATGGCGTGGTCAACATTGATGTAGGTTCCAGGCACCTCAACCTTGAATTCTGCCATGGATGAGCCACCAGCAGGCACAACGGTGGTTTGGACGTTCTGCAATGGAGGCGTAACCAAAGAACCCTCGGGGTACACGCGGTCAAATATTTCACCGATCACATGCCAATTTGCAGTTAGGTTCGGACCCGCGTTAATATAGAACATCCGAATGGTATCGCCGACCTTGGCTGTCAGAGGATTCTTTACAAGCGAACCTGCCATTCCGTTAAACACCACATGGGACGGATGCTCCGCTAACCCATTTTCGAACGAAAACTCCAAGGTCTCGCCCTTCTTGCCTGGCTTGGTGTAAAACTCGCTCTGCACAACATAATATTCCTTCTCTACGTGCTTCAGCCCACCAACCGGCTCCACTAAGATCGCGCCGTACATTCCATTTGCAATGTGTTCAGGAATGGATGGAGATGCTGTGGCGCAGTGATAGAAATAGAGGCCGGCATTGAGGGCCTTAAACCGTAGCTTGCTTTCCTCCCCGGGCTCGGTATTGAGGCTTGCTGCCCCACCACCTGGTCCAGTGACTGCATGAAAGTCGATGTTGTGACTTTCCTTGCTGTCCTTCTTGTTCTTCAAATGGATTTCAACCGTATCCCCCACCATCACTCGGATCATGGGCCCTGGTACGGTATAAGGCCCTCCTGTGGGTCCAAAACCCCAGAAATTATATTTGTTATCGTCGCTAAGATTACCCTCCCACTCGGCGGCTTCAAGTTCAACCATGACGTTGGCAGGCGCTTTTCGTGTGATAGGAGGAGGAACATTGGGGGCGCTCGTCACAACGGCCTTGATGGTCTCCATCGCCGACGCCGACCCTGAATTGATGGAAAGGCAGGGAGCTACGATAAATGCGCCGAGCAACCCGGCAGTACGCACACAACGCGAAAAACTAATAGACATGGGGCCTCCTTTGAATTGACTTTCGATTACTCTGATGGTTTCTTCTACTGCCTAACTTGGCACATACTGAACGATATTACCCCTAATCGGGCTTTTGAATCTTTCTACCGGTCAAGGCTTGTAATCCGTGTGTTCGGATGGTTTACCATCGTGCGAAAACTGGTGCTCATATGCCATAACCTGCCAGATCTGCTCCTCTGACAGTTGGCTTTTCCATGCCTTCATTTTCGTCTTTGGGACACCTTCCGAAATCCGCCAGAACCAAAAGCTGTCTGAGAAACGGCCGGTGTTTTTCTGGTCACGAAGATCTCGCGCTCCCTTTTTCACCGGCTTACCATCTTTGCCGTGACAGCTGCCACAGTTGACGATCGGGTTAGCCTCACCGGTATAAATCTTCGCTCCCTCCGCAATGGCCTTCGCATCCGTCCACCCGCCAGCCGGCATATGTTTGTCTGCATACTCGGCCGGAACTGGAGGCAATGGCACTGGTTCCTCAGAGTACGCCATTCCTCCTGAAAGAATCAGGACAGATACCATCACAACGACCGATATCCCGACTTTCCTCTTCGTCATTCGCACCTCCTTTTCTGATGGTGATTATCGCCTCTCAACGATGTCTTGGCTCATGAGGCTTTACGTATAATAATAACTTGCATCGCTCACGCTTGTCGATCAGCATGCAAATCCGGCACTGGTGATCTCCCTGTTCAAATACGCAGACTTAACCACGAGCGGTCGTAGCTGCAGGGCTCTCCGCTTGCTGAATACGACTTAACAGTCCGCATCGACTAACTAAACTATCCATGGCGGCTCGACTGGACAATCCACTGCCAAGCTGTTGATACGCGAGGTTGATCGTGTCACGGATGTTGGTGTGATTCGTATGACACACATGCAGCTACAATATAATACCCGACACGATGGCCGATGAAAAGGGAGGATTTTGAAAGCACATACCAGTCCTCCCTAGCAAATTCGGTCCACACAATGCCTTACGTGAACCCCATTGTCAAGATACAAAAAGCTGGAATGTAGATGGCGCATCATCTGTCCGGTTGTTGTCGCACATGATCTGTCCGGTTGAGGGTGGCCCCTCAAGGAGGGCCACCATGACCCGGGCGAAGATCCTACAGGAGGTGAGACCGATGCGGGTTGAGGCGCTGTACGCACGGCGACCACGGCGGGACGTGACGAGGGCAGAGGCCGCCGAGATGCCGGGCGTGACGGAACGGACGTTTCGTCGCTGGAGCG
>JBDTPK010000459.1:0-3200 GCA_039932735.1 Nitrospirota bacterium | reverse complement strand
AGAGTACGCCGCCCTTTCCGATCCTGCCATACACAACTTTCAATCATAGCTCCTGCCCGCGTTCGTGGAAGTGCTTGACGGTCCAGCCCGTGTACCGCGTCTCGTACAAGGTCACCCTGCGGAGCGCCTCATCGACCGGCACGGCCCGCCCCGATGCGCGACCGAGCCGTCGATCCTGCACCCCCTCGACCCCCTCGGTATCATAGCGCCCACTCCAGCGGCGAACCGTCCGCTCCCCACCCCCAGGATCTCCGCCGCCTCCGCCATCGTGAGTTCTCGCCGGGGTCGCCGCGCGTACAGCTCCTCAACCCGCATCGGTCTCACCTCCTGTAGGATCCTCGCCCGTGGCCTCGTGGCCCTCCTTGAGGTCGCACCCTCAACCGGACAGATCATGTGCGACAACAACCAGACAAATGATGTGCTATCTACATGTTTCTATCGAGAAAGTTGACGCGGACAGGGGCTTGCTGTACGATGACTCCTACATCGTGGCTGCAGTAGTCCGGCAGCACGGATGTATACACCATAACGGACTTCGCGATCGCATCGCGACCAGGTCCTGTCGGAGCTGATGCCTTCCTGGTTTCTCTCCACTCGGTTCTCTGATCCCGTCATAATGCGATCATACTGAAAGGAAAGTGCATTGCACACCTCTGTTCACACGAGTTTTCTCACCCTTGGTCTCTCTGAACCGCTCTTACGAGATTTGACAGCAGCGGGCTTGCTGGTTCCCACTCCTATACAAGCTCAGGCCATTCCGCCAGCCCTTGAAGGCCGGGACGTCATCGGTTGTGCACAAACCGGTACCGGAAAGACAGCCGCGTTTCTTGTCCCCATGATCGAACGGCTCGCGGTCTTGCCGAAAGGTCAGCCGCAAGCCTTGATTCTCGCACCAACGAGGGAATTAGCGTTGCAGATTTTTGGTTCAATTGAACAGCTCGGTCGAAGCCACCGCATCTCTGCCACGGTCATTGTTGGGGGGAGCGATATGCAGGCGCAGATCAGAGGGTTACGCCAACGGCCCGATATTCTGGTTGCCACACCAGGGCGTTTGCTGGATCACATGTGGAACGGGACGATCAATTTAGCCCCGATTAAAATTCTGGTGCTCGACGAAGCCGACCGGATGCTCGATATGGGTTTTGCTCCACAGATCAATCAGATTCTCGATGCATTGCCGCTGGAGCGGCAGACCTTGCTCTTTTCCGCAACGATTCAGGCGGATATCACTCGCCTTGTTCAAGCGAGCCTACACGGCGCTGTTCATGTCATGGTAACCCCTGCCTCGACGATGGCCGAAGGTGTGACCCAGACCCTGCATCATACGACCTCCCATGAGAAGACGAATCTATTGGTGTCGTTATTGAGGATGGAACGAGGAACCGTCCTTGTGTTCGCTCGGACAAAGAGTCGGGTTGATCGACTTGGTCAGATGCTTGAACAAGCTGGTCACCGTGTCGCGGTCATCCACGGAGACCGAAGCCTGCCCCAGCGCCTCCGTGCTCTCGACGGATTTAAACGAGGACAGGTCAGGATTCTCGTCGCGACAGATATTGCAGCCCGCGGGATTGATGTGGCCAATATCGGCCACGTGGTGAATTTCGATTTGCCGAATTGTCCGGAGGACTATATTCATCGTATTGGACGGACAGCTCGGATGAAGATGACCGGGCGAGCTACCAGCTTTGTGACCTTCGAGGAACGTGATCAGCTGCACACGATTGAAACGTTGCTGGGGCATCCTGTGCCGTTGGCAGAAGGAAGCCTTCGCCCTCATGATCGAGCACACTCAAGGATACCTGAACGTTCCAGAGGCGACCGTCAGCGGTGGGGAGCGTCTGGTGGTCGAGGACCGACAACGGCATCAGCCGAGGTTCCCATCGCCCTGTAGGGAGCGAGGTTTCTGAGGATGGAGTCTTACGGTGAGAGCAGAGGAGACCGATGGTTATTTATTGACCGGCGATGAGGCGTCGGTGGTCAGAGGAGTCTGAATGCCATGCACCCAAAGGCTGATGGGCTGCAGATGGGGAAGAAATGACCGAGAACTTCTGCCGATATAAAGGTCTGGCTTCGTGGGGACGGAGGTGCAGATATCGTCGATGGGCTGAAGGATTTGGTCGTTGGCCCTGCCGAAATTGATAGTTGTACGCAGTATCTGGTCAATCTCTGAGATCCAGACCGAACACTGCAATTGAAAACGATTTGCTGATCCTGACCGATGCGGACGGTGTCGGGGGAAGGGTGAATATCACCCTGTACTCACCCAATATCCGCGGGCAGTTTTTGGCGCCGACCGTTTTGCGCAGACAGCGTGACAGGATTGATATGCGGGGGCTCTCGGTGTCCCTAATACAGAGGCTCTTGTGGGCCCCACTGAAGTCCGGCCAAATCTGGATCCTCGCCCTCTGTGTTTAGCGGGCGATCGGGCTTCTCGGTCTTGCGCTGTTCACGGCGGGCGTCTTTTTCACGCCGCTGAATTTGTTTCGCTTTTTCACGATCTCTTTTTGCGATGGTCGTTTTTCCTGCTCGTCCGATGGCGCCCCCCTTTGCTCCTATTGAGCCGCTAATCGTCCACTGGTTCGATAATCCCCTTCTCCTCTTGGGAGGAGGTTACAATGGCTTTGTCGCCCCACGTCGTCTCTTGCTGCTTGAGTCAGGAGCATGGTCGGTGGCCTTGGCTTCTCGTTCAGCCGTGCGCGAGCGAGTGCCTTGGCCGAACCCACGGCTTGCCATGCTCGACACTTGCCGACGGATATCTTCCATTGTGGTCGTCAGGCTGGTATCAAGAGGATTTGGAAGGCCGAGCACCTCCCATCGGATTTTTGGTTTCCGTGTCGCCCGTGCTCGGTTCTTTCTCGTCTTGTCGGCTCGCCACCCAGTGGATAGCTTCATACGTGCTCCTTTATGGAACCTGGCATCTCCAACATGGGAAAACACTCGATGGAGATGAGGGGGTCGGATGGAACTGGTAAAAGCATTCCGTCCATTTTCCTGCCGGGCGCTATGCGCAGAAAATGAAGGAATGTATGAGCCGCATCTACAGGATTAATCGCGATGGAATAATCAGATGAGATTCAAGGCGCGCAAAGGATCATGCTAGCTCATATGACCGCAGAGATTACCATGGGTCATGGCGAGAGTCAAATCGTAGTCTTGTCCAATGACACATGAGCCTGAACGGAGCGCCGTGAATCCACGGT
>JBDTPK010000458.1:0-3219 GCA_039932735.1 Nitrospirota bacterium | reverse complement strand
TACGCCATGTTGAAAGGCTCCGACGAGTCGTCCGGGTTCTGGCGGCCCAGGGCCATCAAGTCGTGACGTGAAATACCGAGCTTCTTTTCGGCATACCCTCCAAGGTATTGCTCGATGAGACCGGGGGCAAAACGGTCAAAGCCGGCGGCCACCGCCGTGTGGGTGGTGAAGAGATTGCCAGCCCGTGTTACCGCCAGAGCGACTTCGAATGGCTGCCCTGACTCTTCCATGAAGTTGCGGGCGCGTTCCAGCACGGCGAACGCCGCATGCCCTTCATTCAGGTGACAGACTTCAGGTTGGACCCCGAGCGCGCGGAGCAGTCGCCATCCGCCGATCCCGAGTAGCATTTCCTGTTTGAGGCGCAGCTCCGGCCCGCCGCCGTAGAGTTCGCTGGTAATCCCCCGGTGAGCGGGAAAGTTTGCCGCGTCATTGCTGTCCAGCAGATAAAGCCTCACTCGGCCGACCTGGACCTGCCAGGCGCGCAGCCAGACGGAGTATCCAGGCAACGCGATCTCCAACCGCAACCACTCCCCGTTCGGCTGGCGCAACGGCGTGATCGGCAACTGGCCGGGATCGTTATACGGGTAGAGGGCCTCCTGCTCACCGTTCTTGTCGATTATCTGGCGAAAATAGCCTTGCTGGTAGAGCAGCCCCACGCCGACCACTGGCACGCCCAGATCGCTGGCGGCTTTGAGTTGATCGCCGGCTACATTACCAAGCCCGCCCGAGTAGATGGGCAGAGCCTCGCTCAGCATGAATTCCATGCTGAAATACGCGACGCAGGTCAGTGGAGCTCCCGAATGATTCCGCTGAAACCACGCGGGCGCTGCCGCCGCTTGCCGGCTGGCTTCGACCAGGCCGACCACGTTCTTGCGGAAAACGGGATCGGCTAACAGCCGCTCGATAACGTCGCGCGATGCCGTCTGCAGAACGACCCAGGGGTTATGCGTGATCTCCCACAGTCTGGGATCAAGCTTCCGCCACACACCGTCGGTGGCATGATTCCACGACCAATGCATATCCAAGGCGAGTTCCGCCAACCAATCGAATCCCTCGATTTCGGTTGGTAACACGTCGTAGATGGGGTGGCTGACACCAGTGTGTCTTCTCATGATCTCTCCTGGGGCCGAAAGTGTGTCGCTGCCAGTCTGTTCTGAGATAGTGCGTCCAGCAATCCGGGTCTGGCGCGCAGCGCCGGACGACCACATCGGCGAAGGGCGAGGAGCCCTTCGCAAGCAGACGCGAGAGTTGCTGACCTAACGCTTGGATCGCGCTCGCGCTATTGCGTCGGCTATGTGCTTGAAGTCCTCGCGCGCCATTCCACCGCCGCCTAGCAGCTCAAGGCTATATTTATCGCCGGAGAACGGCTGGATTTCGAGGCGGTAAGGTCCTTCTTGCTTGAACTCTCGAATGTCCGAGAACAGCCACTCGCGCGAGGCATCAGAGCTGCCCGCTTCGAAGTTCAGCCGGTCCGATTTGACCACCAACCGTCCATTATCGCCACCGATGAATTTGTCTCGCCGTGCCGAATAGGTCGGGAATTTCGCACGTTGTTCAGATGTCAGGCGGTCCGCCGTCGCGCTCGGGGAAGCGGGTTGGCTAAACCACGTTTTGAGCGCGTCGCGATCCTCGGGCGAAACCCGAAACTCCACGCGCACCCGCTCCCCCTCCCGGTCCCGGATGGGCTCCTTGAACTGAATGGTCACCGATTCCCCATCGCTGCCGCCAACCTGCTCGATTTGATCGCGACGAGCGAAGAACGACGACTGCGGCTGGGCGTCATCCATGAAAATGACAGTGTCGCCCGCTGTGATCAGCCTTCCCTGCACGGGGCTGAACCCGGCGGAGAGTTGCACGCGCATCTCCCGTACCGGCGACTGCGCCTCGAGGGCGACTGAAAAGGCAAATCCTGCGAGCAGGGCGAGAGCCCCGCGGAAATGTAACGAATGTTGTGCCATTTGCTTCGACTCCTTTAGCGAACTTTGTATCTGAACCCGGCCTTATGTTCTACTTCGGTTGCCGTCGGATTCTCATAGTGGGTGATCTCCCAAGGTCTGGGATCAATCTGCAAGCCGAACTTCGTTTGGGCATCACTCCACGGCCAATGCATTTCCGGGCAAGGCTGACTACTCCTGTTAGCCTAGCGCTCCCGCACCGAATAATTGTTCAGGAGAGCGATCAGTCGGGCAGCCGACTTGGGCGCAGACCTCCTACTGGTCACGATCTCCCTGTTCTCCAGTTTGTTGTGGGGGCCAAGCCGGCCACGATTACAAGTTTCATTGTTTTGTTAGCCTTTCTATCGAACGCACCTGTTGCGACCACATAGCCAGTGCACGGTTGGCACCATTTCCGCTGCGGGCGAGCGGCAATGCGGAGAGGGCAGTTGTGGAGGCTCCGGCAACTGTGGAGGGTGGTTGGCGCTGGCACAAACAGCGAAGCGGGCCGCCGCAACTGCAGGTTTTTATCTCCAAGAGTGCAGGATTTGCCTGCGGCATCCCGCCAGGACTGCGCCTCCGACGTGATCCCCAGTACTTCAGCCAAGGAAAGCGGCCGGCACTTCTTCCATCGGACAGGAAGTACAGCGCGAGGTCCTGGGGCATCGGACCGACCATCCACGGTCATGTGTCCATTCACGGTCTCGCGTTGCAGGGTCCTGCTCGTCGGATGATCGTGCTCAACAAACTCAGCAGTATGAACCGGATGAGGCTACGATGTGCCGGTTGGAAACCGTGTCGGCCAAATAACAGCTCCCCAAGAAAGAGGGCGCTGCCTAGAAAGTACAGTTGCAATAAGCCATGTTTTATCAATGAATTATGAGGCATCGTAATGTTGTCCTGAGCAGGCCCGCGCCTCCTTGGCACACCCGATTTCCCTGGACTCCAATGAACTGCTGACCGTGTCGGCCTCAGGAAGGAGGATTCCAGCGCCGGTCGCTCCATGGGACCGCCGGGCGCGCAGCGAAGACGGCGTTGACCCGCAAGCTCAAGCATCCAAATGGTCTCTGGTGTCACTTCACATCTCTGATGGCAACCGAAAGGGTTGGTGCTGCGCGTGCAGTTTAACATCATTTGTCGTTGCTGGCTTTACAGAGCGGATGAGAATTCTAAGGGAGATAGGAAATGTCCCAACGAAACGCAGTGGTAGCTGTCTATGGCACGCACGTTGAAGCAGAAGGAGCGGTCAAGGAGCTTCAGCGCGCCGGAGTCGACATGCGCACCT
>JBDTPK010000457.1:0-3225 GCA_039932735.1 Nitrospirota bacterium | reverse complement strand
GAGAATAAGGCGCTCAGGGGGGAAGATCGTGAAGATCCGCCTCTGTGAACTGCGCGGGGGACAGGATAACAACTTCGACTCATCCAGGGGGCCACGAGTTCAGGCGGATGCCGCGGTGGGTGCGTCCGCACCGTCGCACGGCGTGGGCGCGGCTATTCCTCGCTCGCTGTATCCGCTTAATTGCACGAGGCGAGACCTGGTCAAGCGCTGTCTCTTTGGGATTCTGCGGCATCGCTGCGTAGGTGATCTCTCTTGAAACGTTAACGGTAAGAAGGGAGTAGTGTGGAAAAGCAAGGCCGAGACCAGGGATTATTCTCCTTTCTGGCATTCGTAGCCATCACTGTCGCGCTGGTAGCATTCGCGCTTCCTGCTCAAGCACGGGATAAGAGTGGCGTCTTAAAGGCCAGTGATCTCATCGGGATGAACGTACAAGGCCCCGACGGAAAGAATCTAGGGGACATTAAAGATTTGGTCATTGATCCTGAAGAAGGTGGTGTCGTGTATGCCGTCCTCGAATTTGGAGGATTTGCTGGAATCGGGGACAAATACTTTGCAGTGCCGTGGGAAGCACTGCAGATGGATCACTCGAACAAAATTCTTTCGCTGGATGTACACAAAAAAGATCTGAAGAATGCACCAGGTTTTGATAAAAATAATTGGCCGGATCTGAGTCTCACAGATGTTCTCATCTACGAGTTTTACGAAATCCCTCAACCTGATCGAGACCACAGCTTGCGATTTAAGCGATAGCGAAGACAGGTCCGTCGTTCGTCAACAATTCGTCAATTGCTCTCGGCTGCCCTTTTAACCGGTGAGGATGAATGCCTCATGATCTTCTCAGGGTTACTGTGCGCGGTGGATTTGTCGAACCACGAACAATAACTGGCTCTTCTGCTGTGTGCTGGCTCAGTAAGAGGGAAGCATGAAACGTCCACGGGCAATTGCCAGGGTTGGGGGAACATTTGGCTCACTGATCGAATTTGCTGGTCCTTGCTCGGCGCAAATGATTTCACTCTAAGTCCGGCGAGGGGAATCGAGGGGGACTGACAGGCAGAAACCAGCCCAAGGTCCCAGGGCTGATTGTTTGCACAACACAAACAAGGGATGTTCCTAGCTGTGTAAGTTGGAAGATAAAAGTAAGGTGAAATTGTGGCCCCCGCGTTTATTCGTGACAGGGAAGCAGGAATATCTATCGATAATTCGAGCGATAAGATGAGTTTAATACTTCGCAGAACGGGTTAGAGCCGTCTAATTCAGAGGGATGAACGGTACGCAATGGAAATGACATGGGAAAATCTAACGAAATTGTTTACGTGGGCCGCGAAGCGGGGATCGGAATCTCCGTTAGCAGACAGAGCAGGTGAGGCGATCGTCATTGACGGGGTGGTCACGAAGGAGGATTTTGATCGTTTTGTGAAGTCTCAGAGCAAACCTCCCAATTGATAAGTATGTCTGCGGGAACATACTCAATTACAACGTGTATTGCAATCGACTCTGTGTAGAAAAGGATGAAACGTATGGATTCCACAAGCTGCTGGGCACGACGGGCGATTGCGAATGAGGGCGGCAATCTGAAGGTTGTACGCGAGCCGATACGAGGCCTCCTCGCATGGCTAGAGCACATGCTGCCGACAATCGAACTGAGAACCAACCAATGCTTGAAGCAACCATGTGTCAGCATCGGTCTTTAACCGGTAGGGGTCCGCAATGGGCTATCGCCTCAAAGACCTTGAAACCGTGTCGCTGGTATCAAGCGGATTGCACTTGAGCTACTAGACAAGGCGTTTGAGCAAACAAAGTCAGGGGTCAAGAACCGGGACGAAGCAATTCATGAAGTGCGTGTTGCTTTTAAAAAGTTGCGGTCGTTGCTGCGGCTCGCAAGAGTGAAGCACAATGCCGATGACTTCAGACACGAAGATGCCCGCTTTGGTGATGTGGGCCGGCGTCTGCACACGTGCGCGACACAACGGTGATGATCGAGGCTTTGGATAAGCTGACCGAACGCTACATCGATCAACTTGGGCCGGATGCCTTTGCTGAGCTGCGCAAGGTTCTTTGTCAAAACACGGAGAAAGCAACCGGCCGATAAGAACGAAGCCATTGCGGATGTAGCCCGGGTACTTGAATCGACTCGGCTGCGTGTGCCCGACCGGCGCATTAATTCCGATGGATTCTCCGCGCTGCCCAAAGGTTTAAAGCGCGCCTACAAAAAAGGATGCCTTTGCATGGCGCAGGTGCAGGCTAAAACGAGCGTGGAAAACTTGCATGAATGGCGTAAACCGCGTGAAGGATCTGTGGTATCAGATGCGACTGCACAAACCTCTTTGGCGGCGGATGCTGAAAGATCTGGCCAATGAACTCGGGAAATTGGCCGATTATCTGAGCGACGACCACGACCTTGCGATCCTGCGCCAAAAGGTGCTTCGACGACAGTCTGATGAGCCAAGGCCAGTGGAGACATTGGTGGCGTTGGTCGATCAGCGACGCAGCGAGCTGGAGGTGGAGGCGAAACGTCTCGGAGAACGATTGTATATTGAACCACCCAATGCGTTTGTGTGCCGTTTCAAAGTGTACTGGCAGGCGTGGTGCGAGGAAGTGAAAATCGGTTCCCTCGCAGTCAGCTGACCGTTCCAGTGTTTCACTATGGAGCATAGATGACACAACATACCCAGGAAATTGAACGCAAATGGTTAGTGCGTGATCACCCTGAACCCGAAGGGCTTAAGCGCGGTCACATTATCCAGGGCTATCTTGCGACCTCGTTTGACGGAACCGAAGTTCGGGTTCGGCTTACAGGCGAAAAATGTTTTGAAACTGTGAAGACGCAGGGCGGTCTTTCCCGTGGTGAAATAGAATTCCAAATCTCGAGCGATCAGTTCCGCCTTCTTTGGTCCGCAACCGAAGGTCGGCGACTCGAAAAGACCCGATATATGCCAGAATGGAACAGCAATCAAACTTGCGATCGACGTGCACCAGGGGGCGCTTTCCGGGCTCGTCATCGCTGAACTTGAGTTTGAATCCGTTGAAGAAAGCACTCGGTTTTCTCCGCCGGCCTGGTTGGGAAAGGAGGGAACCGACGACGATCGGTACAAGAACAGCAGGCTTTCCATCCATGGAAGGCCGGCCTCAACGTCCTCGTTGGCGAAGGAATCAAGCGGATCAACCGCGTGGAGTTCACGTATGATTTCCCCAATCGTTGGCGCGCCCATGAAACTAAACAAGGAA
>JBDTPK010000456.1:0-3229 GCA_039932735.1 Nitrospirota bacterium | reverse complement strand
CGTCGACGGCGGGCGACGGTGTTTCTTCGAGCAGCTTCTGATGCCGGCGTTGGATTGAGCAGTCGCGCTCGCCGAGATGCACGACATGCCCACGATGGTCGGCAATAATCTGTACTTCGATATGGCGGGGTTCGAGGAAATATCGTTCGAGGTACACGGCATCATTGCCGAACGTGGCCTTCGCCTCCGCTTGTGCGGCTTGAAACGCGCGAGCGAGGTCCTCGACTTTGTTGACGACGCGCATGCCGCGGCCTCCCCCACCGGCTGAGGCCTTGATGATGACGGGATAGCCGACCTTACCGGCAGCTTCAAGAGCCTCCTGCTCGCTTTTCAACTCACCGGCACTGCCTGGTGTGACGGGTAAGCCTCGACGGGCAACGATTTCGCGCGCTTTGGCTTTGTCGCCTAGGAGGGCGATGTGTTCGGATGTAGGGCCGATGAATTTGACGCCGATGGACTCACAGACTTCAGCGAAGTGAGCATTCTCGGAAAGGAACCCGTAGCCGGGATGAATGGCGTCCGCTCCAGTGATTTCAGCCGCACTCAGGACATTGGGAATATTTCGGTAGCTGAGAGCCGCGTCGGGAGGCCCGACACAGATCTTCTCGTCGGCCGCACGCACATGGAGGCTCGACGCATCGGCCTCGGAAAAGATCGCCACGGTCTTAATGCCGAGTTCCTTACAGGCACGAATCACGCGGATGGCAATCTCACCGCGATTGGCTATCAAGACTTTCTTGAACACGCAAGTACTCCGATGTGGGTTGCGGGAAGAGGGTTAGGATGTGGCTGTCGGATCGACGAGGAAAAGCGCTTGACCATACTCCACTGGCTTGGTGCTTTCAGCCAAAATTTTCTTGACCCGCCCGTTCACTTCCGACTCAATTTCATTCATTAACTTCATCGCTTCGACGATGCAGAGAACCTGTCCCTTTTTCACATAATCGCCTTCTTCGACATAGGGGTCGGCATCCGGCGAGGGAGAGCGATAGAACGTCCCGACAATCGGCGACGCGATGGTGATCATCCCGGTCATGTCTTCAGCCTGTGTGCCTGTCCCCGTCTGCAGCTGACCGGCAGAGGTCGTGGCGGATGTCTCCTGCTCCGGAACCGTAGCCATAATCGTTCTGAAACCGGTTTCGTGCCGCACGCGGATTCTCAAGCCTTCGCGCTCCAGCTCCAGTTCGGTCAGGTTGTTCTTCTTGAGTAGATCGATCAGTTCTTGTATCTGCTTGGTCTGTCGTCCCGACAACAAGGGCATCCCTTCCCCGCTTTGTGTCGAGGCAACCGCCTGAGGAAGGATGATCGGTCGCCCACCTTTCTTCGACTTGCTGGATACCTGCTTTTTCACCGAACACGCTCCACGTACTCTCGTGTACGAGTATCGATCCTGATCACCGTCCCAGTTTCTAAATAGAGCGGAACCTTAATGGTGGCACCGGTTTCGAGGGTCGCGAGCTTGGTGCCACCCGTGGCGGTGTCGCCTCGGAAACCAGGATCGGTATCGCTGACTCGTAGTTCGATAAAGTTGGGCAGTTCAACATCGATCGGGCGATGTTCGTACACAAGGATCTTCACCGTCATGTCTTCCTTCAACAGGTCCGCATTGCCGCCGAGCTTGCTTTTTTCAAACGTCAGTTGCTCAAAGGTCTCCGTGTCCATAAAGGTATAGGCGTCGTCCGTCGCATAGAGGAATTGCATGGTCCGTTCTTCAAGATCCGGCTCCTCGAACCGTTCTCCGGATCGGAAGGTACGATCCAGGACATTGCCTGAAAGGTAGCTCTTGAGCTTGGTGCGCACGAAGGCTCCGCCCTTACCCGGTTTTACATGTTGAAACTCAACAATATAAAAAGGTTGGTTATCAACCATGAGTCGCACCCCACCACGAAAATCGGTCGTGGAAATCACTCGATACTCCCTTCAAACTGTAAACGGTCGTTGGACCGCTCTGCCATTATCACATTCCTTTTACGGCTCGTCGCGCGATCACCTGTCGGGACATTTTTTTCTGACTTTGAGATGCGGTCAGATGGTCGTGCAGCCCACGAAGTGCGAGGAGATAGCCGGTCGGACCCAAGCCTGAAATTTGTCCGATCGCGACTCCCGCGATATAGGACCGATGACGAAATTCTTCCCGTTGATGAATATTGGACACATGCACCTCCACCGTCGGCAGACCGACAGCCGCAATGGCGTCTCGAATTGCCACGCTGGTGTGGGTATAGGCGGCCGGGTTAATGATGATCCCATCGTATCCCATTCGCGCCTCTTGAATCCAGGTCACCAGTTCACCCTCGCTATTCGACTGGCGCAGGTCCACCTTTACGGTCAACTCCTCCGCCAGCTTTGTGATGGCCATATTCAGCGCGTCGAGAGACAGGGCGCCATAAATCGATTGTTCTCTGGTCCCGAGAAGATTGAGATTAGGTCCGTGTAAGACTCGTATTCGTAGCATCTTGTGCTGTTCACATACCGGATGTGCGAGGATGATTTTACCTGACAGGGTTCAGAAGGGCGGCATTGTAGCAGTCCGTCTCAGACCGGTCAAACATGTGACAAGTATTAAGAGAATTTGGGGTGCGACTCGTTCGTTGGGGCATGATCGTGACGACGCGATTGGATGCCCCGAAGCCAGGATTCCAGTTGCGCCACGACGTCAGCACGAGGCGATGGGGGAGGCATCACGACAATCTCGGTGGCGTGGGAATCAAGCACCGGCTTAGCAAGCTGTTCCCCTGTCTGATCATGGGAGCGGAGGACGGTCGTCGTGGGTTCTGTTACTACAACACGTGGGTTGGTGGACGCGATCTCTGATTCGGCTGGAGTGGTGGCTGTGAGTTCGACCGGCACAGGCGGCGCCACAGCCTGATCGGCAACGAGGTGACTTGTGACTGGAGCCGTCGGTTTTAGCCACTCCAGTTCTTTCTTGTGTTTGAGCGGTCCACACAGAGCAGATTGGACTGAGAGCGCTTCTTCATCACGCGGGTTGACCGCCAGGATAACGGCACAGGATTGCAGCGCCGGTTCGTTCAGCCCCTGGCTCTGATAGATCTTGATCAAAGTCCTGTGCGCGCGCAGATTTTCAGGGCTCAGCTTGATAGATTCCTCTAGAATCGCTCTGGCCTTCGTGGCTTGGCCCATGTGGTCGTATGCGCGTCCGAGCGCGACCATGGCGGTAATAAAGCCGTGATACAATTTCAAGCCGTCTTCGAGGACGCCCGCAGCTTCC
>JBDTPK010000455.1:0-3233 GCA_039932735.1 Nitrospirota bacterium | reverse complement strand
TCGCTGCGTTGTTCGACGTCGACAATACGCTCCTGCCGGGAGAGGCCAGCGAGGTACGATTCTTCCGATTTCTCTGGCGACGCGGCCTGGTGGGATGGAGCGAGTTGAGCCGGAGTGTGGCCTGGCTGACAGGGCACGTGCCCCCGTTCTCCCTGCACTCGCTCCGAGAAAGAAAGATATATCTGGCGGGCAAACGCCCCGCAGACATCGAATCCTATGCGCGGGAGTTCTGTCAGGCCGAGATGATCGACAAGGTTTCTGTAGAGGGCCGTGCAAGGCTGGAGGCGCATCGACGAGCCGGGTGCCAGCTGGTCCTCGTGACCGGCGCCCCTGATTTTCTGATTGCGCCCCTTGCGGAATTTTTGGAGGTGCCTACGGTCTTTGCGGCGAAATTGGAGCAACGGAATTCCGTCTATACCGGTGCGCTGATTCCCCCCTTGCCCTATGGCCGTGGGAAGCGTGAGCTCATCCTCGCCCACGCTCGAGAAATGGGCATCGATCTGGCCGGCTCCTATGCCTATGGAGACAGCCCTGGCGATCACCACCTTCTTGAACTGGTCGGACACCCCTTAGTGATCAACCCGATCCGTGGCATGGCTCGCACAGCGCAACGCCGAGGCTGGCCTATCATGACCTGGAAATAATGCCGAGAGTAGATCGCCAATGTCCGATTCTGCGACCATACAGTTTTCGCAATGTTTCCGGTACGCATTTCACGATCAACGTTTCATCTTTCACCTCTTGAATCATGCGCATCACCGAAATCTTCCATAGCATTCAAGGTGAGTCGAGCTACGCCGGACAGCCCTGTGTGTTTGTACGACTCACCGGATGCCCGCTCCGTTGCACCTGGTGCGATACGGGCTATGCCTTTTACGGAGGGCGTGAGTGCTCAATCGATGAAGCCCTGGCAAAGGTGCACACCTATGGATGCCGCCTCGTGGAGGTCACAGGAGGGGAACCGCTCGCCCAGCCCGACAGCCTCCCCCTCCTGGCCAAACTGTGCGACGTCGGCTATACGGTCCTGCTTGAGACCAGCGGGGCCATCGATATTGCACCGATCGACCCACGTGTCCATATCATCCTGGATGTGAAGTGTCCGGGGAGCGGGATGACCGATCGGATGCACTGGCCGAATCTTTCTCAGCTGGCAGCCAAAGACGAGGCAAAGTTTGTATTGGCCGACCGAGCAGACTATGACTGGGCTCATGAAATTCTTGCCCGGCATGATCTCGCCAGCCGCTGTACGGTCCTCTTCAGTCCGGTTTTCGACACACTCGATATACGTGAGCTGGCAGAGTGGATTCTAGCCGATCGCCTGCCGGTCCGTTTTCAATTACAGATGCACAAGCATATATGGGCACCCGATATGCGAGGAGTGTGAAGGGTAGCTCTGAGCCGTCAGCCGCCAGTTTCGCTGAAAGCGGACAGCTGATCACACGAACAAGGAGATGTGAATGAAGATTATGCGAGTCACGGTACAGGTTGGACAAGCGGAGATGACAGTGGCTGAGGCGTTGGTGCTCACGCACTGTGAAGGAGAAGGATTGGCTGAACAGGATGCAGCACGGCTCGATCGAGCCCTCGGAGGTTCGTTGCGTAAGCTGGTGCAGTCCAAAGAATTTGAAGGTAAGGCCAACGAAGTGTTGCTGTATCACACGCAGGGCACGGTGCCTGCAAAACGGCTGGTGCTGGTCGGCTTGGGCAAGAAGAGCGCGGTCACGCTGGAAACGATCCGGCAAGCGCTGGGCTCAGCCGCGAAACGCGTTCGTCAGACGAAGGTCGGGTCCTTTACGGTCTCGCTTCCGGCCATAACGCCTAATGGAGTGTCATTGCTCGACGTGGCGCAGGCGATGGTGGAAGGAGCCATACTGGGCAGTTATCAGTTCACAGTGTATCGGACCACGGCCACCCCGGAACACAATGTCTCGGGAATGAAGATTCTTATTTCCGAGAAAGATCAGCTGCGTCAGGTCACTGAAGGGGTGCGGCGAGGCGTCGCCACAGCAGAGGCCACCGTCTTTGTCCGCGACCTCTGTAATCATCCCGCCAACGTCCTGACCCCCACAAAGGTGGCCAGCGAAGCAACGTCCATTGCCAAAACTGAAAACATTTCCATCAAGATTCTCGAACAAAAAGAGATGGAGCGCTTGGGGATGGGGGCGTTGCTCGGCGTGGCACGCGGGAGTCAAGAGCCGCCCAAGTTCATCATCCTTGAATACAACGGAACCAAGAAAAAAGACGAGCGTCCGGTCGTGCTGGTCGGGAAAACGATCACCTTCGATACGGGTGGAATCTCACTGAAACCCGCAGAAAATATGGAACACATGAAGGCCGATATGACGGGAGGGGCCGAAGTCCTGGCTTCGATCAGAGCGGCGGCCAGACTCAAGCTCCCACTGCGTCTGATCAGCATCCTGCCTGTGGCTGAGAATATGCCGGGCGGCCGGGCCATAAAGCCAGGCGATATCGTGACGACCTTGTCAGGGAAAACTGTCGAAGTGCAGAACACGGATGCGGAAGGTCGGCTCATCCTGGCCGACGGCCTCGCCTATGCGATGCGCTATAAACCGGCGGCCCTAATCGACATTGCCACGCTCACGGGGGCCTGTGTGGTGGCACTCGGCCAGTTTGCGATCGGGATGTTCGGCACCGACCAGCTGCTCAAAGAACGGGTGCGAAAGTCAGGGCAGAAGGCCGGCGAACGAGTGTGGGAGATGCCCTTGTGGGAAGAATATTTCGAACAGCTCAAGAGCGACGTCGCCGATATGCGCAACATCGGCGGACGTGGCGGCGGTATGATTACCGCAGCGCTCTTTCTCAGCAAGTTCGTGGGGGACTGCCCGTGGGTACACCTCGATATTGCCAGCACGGATTGGAGCGAGCGGGAACGGGCCTACATTCCGAAGGGTCCGACCGCGATCGGCACCAGATTATTGGTGCAGTATCTGATTGATCGGAGTCTCTCCCATTGAAACGACATCCAATGACTTCGCGCGAAAAAATCGGGCAGCTTTTCATGGTCGGGTTTCTGGGCACATCCGTGACACCGGATCTGGCCTCGTTCATCAAAGAATACAAGCCGGGAGGTGTAATTCTCTTCTCTCGGAATCTGGAATCCGTCGAACAGATGGTCGATCTGACCAATGGATTACAGGCCTGCAGTCCCCATTCACCACTGTTGATTTCGATCGATCAGGAAGGCGGTCGAGTCTCCCGTCTTCCGAAAGGCT
>JBDTPK010000454.1:0-3233 GCA_039932735.1 Nitrospirota bacterium | reverse complement strand
ACGAGCAGCTCGATTTCCCGATCGTCTACACGGCGGCGATCAAGGGCACCGCGACGCTCGACATAAATAAGCCCGGCACAGACATTACGCCGCTCCTCGACACCGTACTGGACAAGATTCCCGCACCGGCCATCAACGCCGACGCGCCGCTCCAGATCCTGGTCCTCTCCCTGATTCAAGACCTTTACAAAGGCAAGATGGGCGTGGGAAAAATTCAATCTGGGTCGATCGCCCGCAGGCAGAATGTGGTCGTACTCGGGAAGGATGGGGCCAAGTTCCAGGGAAAAGTGTCAGACCTCGCCGTCTATTCAGGACTTGAACGGACGGATATCGAACGCGCGGAAGCAGGAGAAATCGTTGCGGTGGCAGGCCTGGACGAAGTGAGCATCGGCGATACAATCGCTGACGCGGAGCATCCGGTCGCACTGACCCGGGTCACGGTCGACGAGCCAACGGTCCAAATGACCTTCTCCGTCAATAATAGCCCCTTCGCCGGACGAGAAGGCAAGTACCTGACTTCGCGGCATTTGCGCGACCGGCTCTTCAAAGAGCTTGAAACCAACGTGTCCTTGCGCGCCCAAGAAACAGATAGCGCGGATAAGTTTCTCGTCGCCGGCCGCGGCGAGCTGCATCTCGGCGTCTTGATCGAACAAATGCGCCGGGAAGGATACGAGCTGCAAGTCTCCCAACCGGAAGTGATCGTCCACCGGGAGGGAGACAAAGTCCTCGAACCCTACGAGGAACTGACCATCCAGGTGCCGGAAACCTATCAGGGCACCGTGATTGAAGAACTCGGCAAGCGCCGCGGCGAGTTGCGCCACATGCGACTCATCCATTCCGATGCAGGCCCGAGCGAAATGCATCTGGAATACCATATTCCCACCCGCGGCATTATGGGACTCAAAAATCTGTTGGTCACCAAAACGCGCGGCACCATCATCATGCACCATGTCTTCGTCGCGTACGAACCGGCGGAGCAGCGTGACCTCACAGTAGCAACACACGGGTCGCTCGTCGCGTACGAAGACGGAACCAGCACTGGCTATGCCATCTTCATGACCCAGGAGCGAGGGACCATGTTCATCGGCCCTGTTGTAGCGGTCTATCGCGGGATGGTCGTCGGCGAGAACAGCCGGGACGAAGACATGGACGTGAACGTCTGTAAAGAAAAACAGTTGTCCAACATGCGGGCATCGGGTACCGATGAAGCCCTGGTCCTGACCCCACCACGGGAAATGGGCTTGGAGTTCGCACTCGAATATATCGGCCCGGATGAACTGATCGAGGTGACGCCGAAGAGTCTGCGTATTCGCAAACGGATCCTCAACTCCGATGACCGCCGCAGGGCCAAGAAATCCAGCAAATAGTCTCACATGCAACCATGAGGATCAAAAAGAAAACCCTCAAGCCTTCTTCCCGCCGCCCTCCGCTCTACTTTGTCGGCTATCGGGGGACCTCGCCGGCCACAGACGAACTGAAGACCTGGTACGACAAGGAATACGGCGGGCCGCTGACCATTCACCACGAAGCGGGCTCAGCAGAATCCTGGCAAGCGACTCACGGCCCCTGGTCAGCCCATGTCGTGATGCCGCTGCCAATGAGCCACGTCGCCGACGTGATGAAGCAGTTGACCTGGGAACACGATGTGATGGGGGCCGTCGCGCCCTCCCTTGTTTCTCCGCGTGACATGCCGGACACGATACTCTTTGCCGCTCGACTCGCACGAGGCCTCACGCTCCTCTTGCAAGGCACAGCCCATGACATCGTCACCAACCAGTACGTCAACCCGTCTGATTGGCAGGATCGTCCCCTTACCCACTTTGTCGCCGTTGATCACATCCCAATCATGCAGGGCGAGGATGAACCGAACCATCGGAGCTGGTGCTACACCCTTGGCCTCAGCAAGTTTGGGGTAGATGAACTTGAAATGTTTGTCCCCCTTGGTCTCCCGGATCAACCTGCGCGCGATCTACTCAGGGGCACAGCAGACGAATTGACGAAGGTCGGACAGTCGCCAAAGGTCGGAAGCCGCATCCGCATAGAGCTCTTGGGTCAGAACATTGAGATTGCCAACCACCGCACCGCTGCACCAGCTGGACGCATGCTGAGTTTTAGAGAAATTCGTCTGCTCTCATAGTTCATCTTTTTTATCAGCCACTTATGGACAAACCCACCCTCGTCTAACAGACGTCTGAGAACCTGATGTATACATACTACGTTGTTGAAATGTTACAAATTGTGCCGACGTCCAGATAGCCTCAGGCTGCTCAAACAGGCCGTCCGGCAAGGCCGAAGCGAGCGAAGAAGCGAGGAGTACACTCCACTACTTAAGCCTATGACGATGCGAGAACGATACTACCTGATTTTTTCAGCATCCTGTTAGGTCTTCAAGCCTGTTGACAAGGTTCCAAGTCACACGGTACAAAATTGCAGGTGATAGTGTCAGAGTCCGGATTAAACACAGCGAAGGAGGTACAGAGATGAGCGACGTAGCAGCAGAAATCAAGGTGGGCGATACCGCGCCAGATTTTAACTTGAAGGACCAGGACCAGAAGGATGTGAAGTTAAGCGACTTTCGCGGCAAGAAGAATGTCGTGCTCTGCTTCTATCCGCTGGACTGGAGCCCTGTCTGTCAAGGCGAGAACAAGTGTTTGACCGACGACTTCCCCAAGTTCCAATCGGCCAACGCGGAACTGTTCGGCGTCAGCTGTGACAGCTTCTTCTCGCACAAGGCTTGGGCTGATTCCATGGACCTGAAGCATCGGCTGCTGTCGGACGTGCATCGGACCACGGCAAAGGGCTACGGCCTCTACTTTGAGCCGTTGAACTGTTCGAAGCGTGCGACCGTCATCGTCGACAAGAACGGCAAGGTCGCCTATGCGAAGGTGCAGGACATCAAGGTAGCTCGAGAAGACAAGGACATTCTCGCTGAACTCGCGAAGCTCAGCTAATATTCGGTCTTGAGTGCTGGGTGCTGAGGGCCGAAGTCTCGGCTGACTCAGCACTCAGAACTCGGCACTACCAATTATGCCAGGTACCGTCGAAGACGTCAGAGACGAAAACTATAAGGAATTCACCGGCGCGCCTGCGTCGATCGTCGCCTATGGACTCGCCACCTGCGAACCCTGCATCGCCTACGATCCGATCCTTGTAGAGACCGCCGCCAAGTTTCCCGACGTGAAAGTCGGCAAGGCCAAGATGCACGTCCCAGGCCGCTGCCGCGAGATTAAGAA
>JBDTPK010000453.1:0-3234 GCA_039932735.1 Nitrospirota bacterium | reverse complement strand
AAGAGAATCTGTTTGTCGGGGTCGGTGTCGTACATGTCCTGGGGATTGCTGCGGCGCTGCTGGGATGGATCGGCCCCATTCAAGCGGCAATCCTTCATCTCGGACCGGACGTTCTCGTTTTCCTGAACTCGGTCAAGCTGCTCACGGTGGAGATCTATTCACCCCGTCCTTGACTGCGATTGGTTCCTCGATGCCGTCGTGATCATCCGGCGAGGAACTCGACAGCGACGATTTGTCGTATCCCAATCGTAGCCCGCCCGTCATAGAAATCGTCGCTGGTCGCGGGATCTGGTTCGCGCACAAAGGCGCTTTTTTGAGGCGGCGGTGCAGTGCGCAACAAACGGGCAGCGACTTTCGTCTCGCGTTCTTCGCAGTTTGGGAGAACGTTTGGCCGGCGGCAAAGAAAGAGCGGTCGGCCGTCGCGCAAGCCGTCCGCTCCCGTATCGTAGAGATCTTCCGCCTATTTTGCGAGTTTTTTGGCTTCGCTGCGGTGAGCATTCGCTAGCGCCTCGAGATCGGCCGCTTGCGCGAGATCCCGCTTGGCGATCGCCGCGCAATGCGGCTGGTGGTACAGCCCAGCCTTGCCGAGCTGCTTGTAGCTCTTCGTCATCTTCTCATGGCTTGCTGCCGACTCTTTGGCCGCAGCTGCTTCCTTGTCGTATTCAGCCGCGATCGCTACGTGATCTTCAGCTGTCTTCGCGGCGGCGATCTTTGCCGACATATCTACATCGTCCGCGAATGCAGGCGTTACGCCCAGCCCAAGCAGCGCTATAAAACTCCCGACCAGAATGGCGGTTCTTATCATCCCATTACTCCTTCATTTTATTATGCTGCCTCTGTTGGAGCCAGCGGTATACTCAATTAGACCACAACATATCCACGACACGCTGATCCGGAAGATGATGGTACTACGCGCGTAGTTATACGCGTCAGTCGGGCGAGCGCTGCGGCTCACTCAGGTCTTGACCAACTGTAGACGCGGCTCTACTGGTGGAAACCAATGCGATGGAGCAAGCAGCTCGCCGTCTTATTGATTCCGTTGCTGACTGTAGCCCCGGTGGCTGCGGGATGGGGGTATTGCTCAGGTGGCCACGGTTCGAAGGCCCCGTCCGACTCGCAGCGGTTTGCCGCCCACGACGAAGAGGGACATCACGGTCACCGCGATCACGACCATGCGGGTCCGCATTCGCACCGCGCTCCGAGGTCTTCCGAGAGTTCGTGCTGCAAATCCCCTGCTGCGGTCGCCACGGTGGAGAGCCGGGCAACGGTTGAGACGCCTCAGGCCCGAAGCCTCATCCCCCATCCGCGGAGCTACGCTCTTGTTGGCGGTGCAACCGTGGCCATCGACTGGATGGCATCGCTTGGACCACCAGGCCGTCGCCAGCCTCTATCCAGTACGGTCCCTTTCGGGGGACGCCGACTCTTTCTTGCCTTCGAATCCTTCCTGATCTGACTTTCCCCGCGTCCCGCTAGCGGGATGCCGCCGTGTGGCGCTCGCGCGCCGTTCGGCAACCCCTTGATCCGCGCCCGCTCGCGCTTGGGAGAAGGCCGGTCTCGGACTCCATGGCACGCCATTCAACGTGGCTGTGTTGGCTCATTAACGGCAGCAAAAGGAGAACACATGCGTCGATACTCATGGACCTTGAGTCTACTGGTTATGTTGCTGGCGTCGGCATCGCTCCAAGGCTGTGTCGGCACCACCACGGGTGGCGATGTTGCCGGCCGCCGTTGGTGCAACTCGTCAAGCTTTGGCTGCATGGCGCTCAAGGCGCAGCAATCCAAAACGGGAACCATATCGGGGCAGCAATCCCGATGTTGCAGCTGACTCTGAACGTTCCCGGACGATTCTGGGTAGTGACTCATTTTCAAAATGGGACACTACCCAATTCCGAACAGACGGAGCACGCAGAGACAAAAAGGAGGACACGATGGATCGCCGTGAGGTCTTGGGAATCCTAGGAATTGGAACCGCCGGTTTGGTCGCGATGAACCTTGACGAGGCCTGGGCCACTGACGACCCGAAGCCCAACGAGAATCCTCACGAAAAGTGCCTGAAGGCGTGCCAGTCATGCGCAGCGACCTGCGCCGAGACGTGCCACCACTGCGTCGAGCAGGTCGCCGCGGGCAAGAAGGAGTATGCCAAGGCCTTGCAACTGATGGCCGACTGCGAGGCGTTCTGTGCGCTCTCGGCGTCGATGATCGCGAGGATGAGTCCCTTGATGGCGTATTCCTGTGCGGCGTGCGCCGACGCCTGCCGCGACTGCGCCAAGGAGTGTGATCGGTTGGATTCCCCACAGATGAAGGAATGTGCCGAGCGGTGTCGCGCTTGCGAGAAGACCTGCCGCGACATGGTCAAGGCGATGGCATAACGCGCCGCCGTGGAGCGCGCTTCGCGTTCTGCAGCGGCCAACCAAAGGAGAACGATCATGACCATCAATGGCAGGCAACTGTTCAGACATAATCGCCGTGCGACCATGGTGGCCTTTGTCGCTGCGGCGATGCTCTGGGTGCCGCTGGCGCTCGCGCAATTGCCTCCCGGAAGCCCTCAGCGGACGAATCCGGGTATGAATGCGACCCAGGAAGAGGTCTTAGCGAAAGAAATCGCCGGGCTCAGGTCGCGGCTCGCGCAGCTCCAGGCGGTGCTCGGCCAGAGGTATCCCAGCGGTCGCTACGAGGCTGGCGTGATGCCGGTCGGTATGCCGATGGAGAAGCAGATGGGGATGGCCGGCTCGCCGGACAAGCCTGCGATGAATAGTGGCGGCATGCCCATGCCCCAAGGCTGTTGCGCGGGAATGATGGGCAAGATGGGCGCGGCGGGCTCACCCACGACGACGATGCCGTCCGACTTGCCTGGCTTTCCGGGCGCCTCGCACATCTACCACGTTGGTGCGACCGGGTTCTTTCTCGACCACCCAGAAGCCATTCAGCTGACGGCGCCGCAGCAAGCCACCCTCAACGGCATCAAGGAGAAGACGCTTGCGGACCAGGCCGCGGCGCAGCGCAAGATCGATCAGGCCGAGCAGGAGCTGTGGATGCTCACCAGTTCCGACCGCCCCGATCTGATGAAGATCGAGGCGAAGGTGCGCGAGCTCGAACAACTCGAAGGCGATCGGCGCATCACCTTCATTCGATCGGTTGGCGAGGCGGCGCGCGTGCTCACCGATGCGCAGCGGGTCGCGCTGCTCGGCACGAACGCACCGCAGGGGGCCCCGATGCCCGCCCCGCAAGGTTCGG
>JBDTPK010000452.1:0-3239 GCA_039932735.1 Nitrospirota bacterium | reverse complement strand
CTAGATTGCGTATACCTGTTCAACCCGGATTCAACATATGCGCGTCGATCATGGTCGTTTTCACGCTAGTGTGTCCCAAGAGTTCCTGGATCACCTGGATGTCGTATCTGTCTTTAAGTACATGCGTGTAGAACGCATGCCGCAGCGTATGACTGCTCCACGGCAAAGAGAGTTAACAGATGCTTGTGCCTCATCCGTTTGCGGCACGGCCCAGTGTTGTTCTTGCTGATGCCGCCGCCGGGCAGCCAATGTTTTGATCTTCGTCATACGCTCTGAGAAATACGAGAAAATCATGATGCGCCTTCCCGGATCCTTGATGCTTGATCTGAATCGAGTCCGTCGTCAGCAGCGTCAATCCTTCTTTGCCTGGCTCGCATCGGCTCTGTACCTGAATTCAACAGAAATCGTTCACTGCTAGGCTCTGTCTTGTGCGATTCTGCTTGTGTCTTAAGCAATCCAGATGCCAGCATGGGACAGGCGCATCGAAACATCGGATGGCATCCTCAATCTTCTGCAATTTCAGCGTTATACGTATTGATGAGTAAGAACACACCTGTTACGCATATCTTCTGATCACAGACGCCTGTATCGAAAGAGATACATGGGTGAATCCGATCCGATTCATGAGCCTGGCTCCGCATGTTCGTCGCTTGGTGACAATGAGATGAATGGAGATGACGGCCCTACATCCACAGAGGCGCACTACACCGCGTGCGGAACCAGGAAACTCCCTACTTCCGATCGAATACAATACTGGCGGTGTAAAATTGTTAACGGAACGGTGCGGAGGGTCAGGGCCTGGGGAATATGAGCGACGGTGACATGTGCGCCCGTGAATCTAGAACCAGACACGAAATGATTAGTCCAATTTTTTCCTTTTCTCGATCTGCCTGCGGACAACCGCAGGCACGCGATTGCGGCAGAAGGGCTCATGGGTTACGGACGAGGAGTTCTCCCGCCATATATGGGATGGTTCGTATTGACCATCTGACGGGCATTACAGACTGGTATTCTTGCTGGCACAGACGAGGCTCAGCTGACGCTCACGCTCTGCGACCGCAAGACGCTTGGCCTGGCGCTCTCCATAGTGGGAAATCATAAACCTGCGCTTTCGACTGTCGCCTTGCTCATTGACCCAGGAAGCCAGCCAAAACACGCGGGTGTAACTCCTATTGAGGTGGGCGCGTTCCTCATATCTGGCCACGCCCGGAATGCCCGACGTATTGTTCCTACGGAGACGAGTACGAACCCAGATGGCATGAGCGTAGGGCGAGTGTCGACGAAGCAATTCATCTCGATATTCCTCGGCAGCCTTCAACGCCTTGCGTTTTCCACCATGCAGTGAGTCGGAGAACGTCTTCACGACGATATCGTGGTGTCGCTGCAACGTGACTCGCCACGCATGGGTGTGACTTGCCTCGTGGTCTACGCGGATGATGTTGCGGGGAGGAGTCATTTGGGGGACTCGACGTGTGAACGACTCGATGGTTCCGTGGCCTTTGTGGGCTCGTATGTATAGCGCTCGTGCAACTCGGCCGGTTGAGCCACGCGCTTCCTCATTCGGATGTTCAGCAATTCGACAATCACCGAAAACGCCATCGCAAAATATACATACCCTTTTGGAATATGGTGATCAAATCCGTCGGCGATTAACACGACGCCGATGACCAACAAGAACGCGAGGGCCAACATCTTAATCGTCGGATGGTCTGACACGACACGGCCGATCCCACCTGCAAAGACCATCATCAGCAACACCGACAGGACGACGGCTGCGATCATGACCCCCACGTGATCGACCATTCCCACGGCGGTGATGATTGAATCAAACGAAAAGACCATGTCAATGATCGTGATCTGAAGAATCACGGCTGAGAACGTGGCGGGGACTGCCATCGAGACTTCGCCCTTTACGCCCTCCAATAACTGATGAATCTCCTTGGTGCTCTTCCAAAGCAGAAAGAGACCTCCGCCGATCAAGATGAGGTCACGACCGGAGATTTCCTGCTCGAATAGAGCGAAGAGAGGTTCGGTGAGCCCAACAATCCAAGAAAGAAGAAATAGGAGCCCAATGCGCATGAACATGGCAAGGAACAGACCGATCCTGCGCGCGAAGTCACGGCGCTCCTTCGGAAGCTTATCGACAAGAATCGAAATGAAAATGACATTGTCGATTCCGAGCACCAGCTCAAGAGCGGTCAGCGTCAATAACGCAATCCACATCTGCGGATTAGAAAGCCACTCAAGCATGTTACTTCTACTATAGCGGGTTAATGAGGAAGTACTATGGTCATTATGGGGCGGCTCAGAAACATCAGACAGTTGAATGACGATTAATCTACCATGTGCTCATGCGGAAAAAATAATCCCGATCATTTTGTTTTCCCTGGATGACCTGGTAGAGACTCCCCGCTATGACGAAGATGCATTTGCGCTACGACTCGATTCCGGATGACTGCGCCGCCTATGCAGAGCGAGATCAAACCCTTCGAGACGTCAAAACTCAGGCCCATTTCTACCGTTTCTACACTTGCCATCGTAAGCTGCCAGGCACCCACTGGCATGCGCTCCGATTGCTTCTTCATCCGATTCGTAATAAGCTGCCAACCGTATCGCTCGCCCCATGCCGAACCAGGAGGTGAAAAATGCGATGGATTTTCAGCCTGACGGTGGTGCCGGCAATGGTGCTTTCCTTGCTCACGATAGCAGGACGCGCAGCAGACCTGCCAGGCATTCCCCCGGAAACGGTGACCGATTACATTCATGCCGTCATTGAATCCGACCGCACTTTCTACACCATTCATGTCGTCGAGCGCATACAAAAACAGGGCGGCGCTCCAGCAACGGAGAATTGGCGCGCAGAGAAGAAGACCTTGCCGTTACCAGCTCAGTTCCTCGCAGAAGCGAGTGACCTGTCCTCGAAAACTGGCACGAAGGTCCGCTACCGCCTGATTAGTCTGTGGCCGATCAATCCGCACAATGGCCCGGACAGTGAGTCAGAAAAAAATGGACTAGAAGCTGTACGAGATCATCCAGAACGACCTGCCACCAGTACAGTCAAGATCGGCGATCAGACGTATTTCAAAGCCATCTATGCGGACCGAGCCGTCGGCCAATCTTGCATTGGCTGTCACAATACTCATCCGAACAGTCCTAAGAAGGACTTTAAGATGGATGACGTCATGGGCGGTCTGGTGATCGAAATTCCGCTGGGGAAATAGCAACTCGCTGTCACTGCC
>JBDTPK010000451.1:0-3241 GCA_039932735.1 Nitrospirota bacterium | reverse complement strand
AAAAAAAGGGCCAACTGAAGACGGAAGCCTGGCCTCAGCTGAGTCTGGATGCTCCTAAACGGCCTGAATGGGGAGACTTAGCGTCGACGGTCGCTATGTCTCTTGCTGTGTCCGAGCAACGAGCCCCCCACGACATTGCCCAAATTATCATCGACAATCTTCCTCAGTGCGAGCAGCTCTTCGACCGAGTCGAGATCGTCAAGCCGGGGTTTCTCAACCTCACGGTCAAGCCCGCCATCTGGCAGGAAGTACTGAGAGAAATTGAGATGCAGGGATCCGCCTACGGACGGGCTGAGATGGGGCAGCGCCGCCGCGTCCTGGTGGAATATGTGAGTGCGAATCCGACCGGCCCGTTACATGTAGGACATGGGCGTGGCGCGGCGGTCGGACAGGCTGTCGCGAATATGCTCAAGGCGGTCGGGTATGATGTTGTGAGTGAGTACTACATCAACGATGCAGGCCGGCAGATGAAATTGTTGGGAACCTCTGTCTATGCACGGTATGAGGAGTTGTCGAACCGGCTGGTAGAGTTTCCGTCAGAGGGATATCACGGAGCCTACATCACTGCCGTGGCCGAACGAGTGAAGCAACAGCTCGGGCCTGAGCTGGCCGGACGTGCCGCCACAGAGGTTGAGGAACGTTGTCGAACCTTCGCCTGCCAGGAACTGCTGGGACTGATTCGCGAGGATCTGAAGTCATTCGGGATCGAGTTCGAGTCCTGGTTCAGCGAGGCCTCTCTCGTGAACTCAGGGGTCGTCCAACGGGTGTTGGATGAATTGAAATCGCAACAGCTCCTGTTTGAGGAGGAAGGGGCCTGGTGGTTTCGATCCTCGGCCTTCGGCGACGAGAAGGATCGTGTCGTGCGGAAACAGGACGGCGAATACACCTACCTGGCCTCCGATATCGCCTACCACTGGGATAAGCTGCAGCGCGGATATGATCTACTCATCGACGTCTGGGGTGCGGATCACCATGGCTACATCCCTCGCATGCAAGCGGTCGTGCAGGCCTATGGGCATCCAAAAGATCGCCTCCAGGTCGTGCTGGTTCAGATGGTGAATCTGTTGCGTGGCCGGAAAAAAGTGGAAATGTCGAAGCGGGCCGGCGAGTTCATCACGATGCGGGAAGTCATCGATGAAGTCGGGGCCGATGCGGCCAAGTTCTTTTTCTTGATGCGCGATTCCGACTCGCATCTGGACTTCGATTTGGAACTGGCCAAGCAACGGTCATCCGACAATCCCGTGTACTATGTGCAGTATGCCCACGCCAGAATCGCCAGCCTCTGGAGGGTCGCGGCGACACGAGGGATCGCCTGTCCCCTGCCGAGCGAGACGGACTTGACGGTATTGACGGATCCGGATGAACTGGGGTTGATTCGCAAGCTCTCCGCCTATCCCTCGGTCCTGCAGGGTAGTGCGATGGCCTACGAGCCTCACCGGATGACCTATTACCTCCAGCAATTGGCTGGGCTGTTGCATACGTTTTATAACAAGCATCGAATTCTTCCTCCTGCGGCGGATCGAGACCTATTGGCCGTGACGCCGGAGGGGTTGGTTCCAAGTGAGGGACTGCCGAAAGAGGTGTTGACTCCTGAGCGGACTGCGGCAAGATTGGCGCTGATGCGAGAAATCCAACAAGTCTTGAGGAATGGACTCGCCGTGCTCGGGATTTCTGCACCGGAGCAGATGTAGCAGGCAAGAGGGGCCGTGGACTATTTAGTGCAGCAGGTGGATCGTGAGACGGGCGCGCGGGTGGGGAGACTCAGCACTGCCCATGGTGCCATCGACACGCCGGCCTTCATGCCGGTTGGGACGTTGGGGCCGGTAAAGGGGATTGATCCGGTCGACCTCGAGCAGCTTGGCTTCGGTCTCATGCTGAACAACGCCTATCACCTCTACCTGCGGCCTGGGCATAAGGTTATCGCTGAGATGGGTGGGTTGCATCGGTTCACCGGATGGTCCGGTGCGATTTTGACGGATAGCGGTGGATTTCAGATTTTCAGCCTCGCGAAGCTATGCAAGGTGACGGACGAAGGGGTAAGTTTCCAATCGCATCTTGATGGGTCCGCACATTTCATCACGCCGGAAACGGCCATTGAGATCGAGGAAGCGCTGGGAGCCGATATCATGATGGCGTTTGATCATTGCGTAGCCCTGCCGGCAGAAAAAGAGGTGGTGC
This sequence comes from Nitrospirota bacterium, assembly GCA_039932735.1. Taxonomy (GTDB): domain Bacteria; phylum Nitrospirota; class Nitrospiria; order Nitrospirales; family Nitrospiraceae; genus Palsa-1315. Next base: position 1,063 of record JBDTPK010000451.1, on the reverse strand, counting down.
GTGATGCGGTGCGACGGACCACCCTCTGGGCGCAACGTTGCCAGGACAGCCGGCGTGGTAGGGATCAAGCCCTCTTTGGGATCGTGCAAGGCGGTTTGGACGCGGATCTCCGTGTAACCTCAGCGCGTGACCTTGTGAGGCTTGGGTTCGAAGGCTATGCCGTCGGGGGGCTCTCGGTGGGAGAGTCGAAGGCAGAGATGTATGCCATGTTGGATGTGACCGTACCAGAGTTGCCGGTTTCGAAGCCGCGATATCTGATGGGTGTAGGGATGCCGGAGGATTTGATTGAAGGCGCAGCGCGCGGGATCGACCTGTTCGATTGCGTGGTGCCCTCGCGCCATGGGCGGACCGGTTCGCTCTTTACGAGTTTCGGACGAGTGGTGATTAAGCAAGCGCGGTACGTTCGGGATGAGCAGCCGATCGATCCGGCCTGCGGCTGTCCAGTCTGCGCGCGTTATTCGCGCGCCTATTTGCATCACCTCTTTCAGGTCAAAGAGATGCTGTCGTCGAGACTCAATACGATCCACAATCTCTGGTATTTTTCCGATCTGATGGGCCAGGTGCGATCAGCGATTTCGCAGGGAACGGTACAGTCATTTCGGGAGGAGTTTTACCGATCCCGCGACTTGGCTGCATCGGACGGTTTAAAGACGGACGTCGATGGGGTTCGGTCTGCCGCAGGAGACTAACTTAGTTGAGAAGGAGTGTGTATGGTCATGCAATCGGTCGTGATGGCGCAGTTGTTCGGTGGAGGGGGGACGGGTCCGAGCTCCACGTCTGGTACGCTCCTGTCTCTCATTCCGTTCGCGCTGATCTTTGTTATCTTCTATTTCTTGGTCATTTTGCCGCAACAAAAACGGACGAAACAGCAGAAGGCGTTGTTGGAGGCCCTGAAGAAGGGCGACAAGGTGGTTACGGCGTCGGGTATCTGGGGTACGCTGACGAACCTCGGGAAGGAGACGGTCACGCTGCAAATTGCGGATAGTACGAAGATTCGGATACAACGGGACCAGATTGCTCGACTACGCGGCGGCGACGACGAGGACAAGGATAAAGATAAAGA
>JBDTPK010000450.1:0-3243 GCA_039932735.1 Nitrospirota bacterium | reverse complement strand
TTACTGCACGGTGCTTCAATGATGATCGTACGGTTTACGTCATGACTATACCTCACTACAGTTGGGCGATCGGAACTGGGCTGTGTCTCACAATTTTTTCGCAGGGTGAGCCCATCATGGCGCAGGCCTCGCGACCGATTGACGAGATGCGAGGGGACTGCAGCCAGTACGCACTGGACGTCCGGAAGGAACTCGCAGCGATGGAGGGCACTCCCAAAAAACTGACGGCGTTGACAGGCCGTGGGATCGCGCCGGAGATGAGCCCAATTGGGCAATCCCTGCTCGTGGTTTTCCATCACATCGACAAGATCGTGCTGACTGCGACGCCAAAACACAGTAGCCCCTATGCGGGACTCCTCGCGTTCTCCGTTCCCGCAGACGGACTCTATCGCATCAGCGCAGGGTCCGCTGTCTGGATAGAAGTGATGGACGGCCGGGCACGGCAGGAACCGACACAGTTCGAGATGCAGACAGGCTGCACCACGCTCTTCAAGACGATCCAATATCGGCTCAAGAAAGGCGCGACCTACTGGATCGAGCTATCCGGAAGTACGCTGACAGCCACCATATTCTTGTCATCGGAAACGAGGTGACGCATGTCTCTGACTCTCGATCGGGCGCAACAGACGTTCGTGCAGGCGATGCAGACGGAAGACACCGGTGAACAGACGTTGCACCGCGTCGTCGCGCGATTGATGGCCATTGCCCTGATGGCGATGGACTGGTGGCATTCTCAGGTCCAGCGGGGATTCTTGCCGGCGCCTGAGGGATATCGGACGTGGCCGGTCGTGGAATGGCAGTCGGCGTCGTGCGGTCTGCGTCAGCGGTACCGCTGCTACGTGTGCCCCAACGCCACGATCCTTTCGGCCGAGCAGCCCTTTCCAGTCGGCACGGCGTTCGTCGTAGAGACCACTTAGATCAAGGCGATGGATGAGCCGCTCGTCTCGCGGTTTGTCATGAAACAATATGCCGGGGTGATGACTGGCGAGGTCGGTCGGTTGCCCTACGGGGCCTGGGCCTCTGCGATCTATGGGCCAGCCAGTGAACAGCTGCCGATGGGCGAGACCTCATATGGGATCAGCCGTCTGCCGCGCGCATGAGACCCCATTCGGCACTGAAACTCTACAAACGGTTGGCACCGTTCACAGTCACGGGCGGACAAGGGAGACTGCATGCACACGAGTACACACGGGATCGGTGGTGGATGGCGCCCAATAGGTCTGGTGATGCTCATCCTCTCTCTCTTGGCCTCTGTCCCCTTGCGTGCTGAGGCAGGTATCGCGGATCGTTGGCAGACATTGACGGAAGCGGGAACCACGGCGCGAGATCAAGCCCAGTATGAGGACGCGGAGCGCCTGTTTCTGTCGGCACGCCAGGAGGCCGAACAGTTTGAGCCCGGTGACAGACGGGTGGCGGCGACCTTGAATAATTTAGGCCTCGTCTACCATGCACAAGGTCAGCACGCCCGAGCGAAGCCGTACTATGAGCAGGCGTTGGTTCGGTGGGAACAGGCGCTCGGCTCTGATCATGCGGATGTGGGCTCCGCACTGAACAATCTGGCGGAAATCTATCAGGAGGAAGGGGCCTTCGAGCAGGCAGAAACCGCCTATCTCCGCTCGCTCGCGATCGGTGAACGGGCCTTAGGTCGCGGCCATCCGGAGTTGGCAGTCGGGTTCAACAATCTCGCGGGACTGTATCGAAAACAGGGGCGCCTCATGCAAGCCGAATCACGATTTCGTATGGCACTGGCCCTCCTGGGGTGACTTGACGAAAGGGAAAATAAAGTACGGCAAGTTCCAATAGGTGGCTGAACATAAAGGGTTTGTAGAAACGGGGATTTGCACCATGCGATGTACATTCGGCGATCCCACAACGTCGTGAATGTTCATGCATTCTGAGACGCTCGCGTACAATATTCTCCGGTTCGCCAAACGACCCCATTTTACAGCTGGGTGAAACTCCAACACAGGTACGTAACCTCTCGAATTTTCAATTATCTTGTGAACTCATAGACTTCAGTCACTTTTCGAGCTCCCCAATTAGGCTCTTGTGGAGCGGAATAATTGGAGTTGTAAAATTGTCTAACGCGCTGTTTTCGATGAGCTGTTCCAAAAAAACTGTGGGACATTACGTACCGTTGTTGGAATTTAACGTGGACAATTTCTCGTGTGCAGATCTTCGTCTCTCATCGCAGATGACAGCATGGACTGACCCGTTTGTACAAGGTCAGTCCACGTGTCTGGGATCTGTAGTCGGTTACTTCTTTATACCCTTGGGCATGCGCGAAGCGTTCCGTTCGCTCGCGTGAGAGCGATGCCCGGAGTCGTCGCGGTAATTGCTGTCCCGTCCGAATGGAAAGGGCTGCAGAATATCCCCTACGCAACCGAAAGCTTCTTCGGGGTTTTGACTTCCGCCTCCACACACAAATTTCCCTTGATCTCCGCCGAGCGTCAACAGCGCTCCATTCTTGGCCTTGATGGTCCCGGTCAGCGCAAATCCGTAGGCGCCTCCGACGTTGGGCTTCATGTAAATGTTGTAGCGGGACGCATCGAAGAAGTCCTGCTTAAGGTCGCCGTGGAGCTTTTTCGAGACCCTAACCGGTGCGTTGAACGCATCGTCGGTGAGATACAAGGCCTGGGCCTCGATATTCACCGTATCACCATCGCCTTTGCTGACGGGAATCCAATCTTTGCACGTGTTGGGTGCATCATCGGGCTGATCGCATATACCGTTCCCGTTCGTGTCGAACAGGACAAAAAGATCCATGGCATTCCCCTCATCCTCAAAGGCGGGCTCGTTGCGAAATCCAACGAACACGACATACTGTCCCCCCAGGAACACGCGGCCTTCATGCGCCAAGGCCGATCCTGTCTGGATACCGGCGCCGAGGATCAAAAGATTCAAGACCATCCATACATATCGCATCGTTCTGCTCACAGTGACACCTCTTTATGGTATTGCCATTAAAACCGCTTCACAATTGACTTCTAGTTCCGAGACGGAGGCCCTCGAATAAGTTCAGATTGTTCCGTCCACTGATGAAGGTGCTGCACGCCACCTGCCTTTGCATGAATTAAGCTGCCAGTGAGACTCGGCAGTCATGTAGCATGCATCCGGATGAGCGTCTACAGACGTCTGCTCACGGATGCTACAGTTTCGAGATCTTTTTCTTCGCTTTCATCGTAGGAGACCAGGAGCACCAACATGACATCGACCAGGGGGATGACGTTGATCTGATTCAGT
>JBDTPK010000449.1:0-3246 GCA_039932735.1 Nitrospirota bacterium | reverse complement strand
GGAGGGGGGAATTTCAGATGATCACAGAGGGGGGAGTTTCACATGATTGCTGACACTGACATAGGCTGGAGGTGCAAGAGCCAGGTGCGCTGAACCTGTGGTGTGTAGAAGGCCCTTAGCACGGTCGAGGGCAATGCTGATGGTGTGCAGTAGATCGGATCTCCTGATGGGTTTGATCAAATAGCCGCCACGTCCCATGTCGTAAGTGCGAGCGATGTCGTCGGCCCAATGGTGAAAGGCCGCATCACCATCGTCAGGTCCTGGGGAGGGCTCGCCCGCTTGATCTCTTCGGCGACCTGAAATCCGTCCATCCCTGGCATGCGACAGTCGAGGAGCACAGTCGTTGAGGCTCGCAGCCATTCAGCAATCGCCTCGCGCCGTATCTGTCACCTTGGCCCCCAAGGCGGCCAGGGTTTCATGAAGGATCAGGCGGCTGGTGGCATGGTCATCAACCACAAGGGTTCTGACCCCTTGAAGATTGACCATGACGGTGCCATGTGTGGGTGTCGGGCCGGATTGCACCGCTAGCTGCACGCAGCAATGAACCGTGCTACCCCTCCCGAGAGTGGTCTCGACCCAGATTCGTCCGTTCATGTGCTCCGCTATTCGCCTTGAAATAGTCAATCCTTAACCGGTTCCCCCATATTTGCGCGTTGTTGAGGCATGGGCTTGCGTAAAGCTTTCAAAAATGGCAGCAAGTTTGTCGGAGGAAATACCGATTCCTGTATCGCTGACTGAAAATTGAATGGCGCCGGGCGTGGGAAGATCCGGATCCTGCGTGACCCGCACCGTGAGGAATCCGTGGTCGGTATATTTGATCGCATTGCTAATGAGGTTGACGAGGATCTGGTGGAGTCGGTGAGGGTCTCCGATCAGGCGCAGGGAACGGTGGGCGAAAGATGGCGTGGGAGTTCGAGTCCTTTTTCGTAGGCCCGCATCGCAAGAATCTCGATCGGTTTTTCAATCAAATCGGTCAAATCGAAGTCAGTCGATTCTAGCTCCAGATGGCCGGACTCGACTTTCGACAGGTCGAGTATGTCGTTGATCAGACTCAATAGATTTCCGCCGGCGGCGGTCCTTGGCATGGTCAGCGTACTTTTAGCATTGAGACCGTGGACGCCTGCCCTCCAGCATCGAACGACTGTTAATCCTTCTGAGGGTGCGGGACGAGAGAGAGTGTTCCGGCTTGTTTAGCTCGATTGCGCCCTTCCTGCTTGGCTTGATAGAGCGCTTGATCCGCCGCCTTGATCAGATCGGTGGAGGAGGTGCTCCGGCTGGGAATCGTACTGGCAAAGCCCACGCTGATGGTGGTACAGCCACCGTCTGAGTGTGTGATGCCGAGTGACTCAATTCGTTGACGAAGCATTTCCGCCACCTGTGCCGCTCCGTCCGTACGAGTGCCGGGAAGCACGACTACGAATTCGTCCCCGCCGTACCGCGCGACAAGGTCTCCTGGTCTATTGACCGCTCCCAAGATCGCAGAGGCAACCTGCCGTAGGCATTCGTCACCCGACGTATGGCCGAGGGTGTCGTTGTAGGATTTGAAACGATCGATGTCCAGCATGATCAGAGAGAGCGGTGTCAATTCGCGAACTGCACGGCGCCATTCCTGATCCAAAAAGTCGTCAAAGTGACGGCGGTTGGTAATGCCGGTGAGGCCGTCAAGACATGACAGACGCAGCAGCATCTGGTTCGCTTCCTGGAGTTGACGCATGACCTCAAGGAGTTCCTGTTCCCGAGCCCGTCGTCGGTCGATTTCGTGGACCAGCCGCAATACCGATCGGACGCGAGTCAAGAGGGCAATCTTGTTGATAGGTTTCGTGATGTAGTCGAGCGCGCCGGCGGCAAAGGCGAGTTGAAGATCGACGGGATCGGCCTTCACGGTGACCATCATGATAGGCGTGTCACGGAATCGTTCGACTGCCTTGATCTGGCGACAGGCTTCGATGCCGCTCATCTCAGGCATAACAATGTCCATGAGAATCAGATCGACTCGAGAAGCGGCACCGTGCTTCCCGTCATCGAGCCCAAGCAAACGGAATGCGGCGGCGGCCGAGTCGGCGACCAGGAGATCATCGTAGCCGGCGGCCGAGAGGATCGACTGAAGCAAGAGGCGCTCGTCGACCGAATCATCAACTATCAAGATGCCCATGTGCGGTGTATCCAGTGAGTACGACTTGTTCGGCAGAGAAATCGTACCAGCTAGTCCGGATAAACTCCAGGATAAAGCTTTTTGACACAAGGCTGACAGATGCCGTGGCTGAATTCGGCCTCGGAATGTTCCCCGATATATTCCTCCAACTGTTGCCAGAATCCGCCATCATTGCGGATCTTTTTGCAGGATGCGCAGATGGGGATGAGTCCTCTGAGGACTTTGACCTCCCGCAGTGCCTTCTGCAACTCATCATTGCTTCGACGGAGCTCCCCTTCCCGTGCTTTGCGGCAGTCCATTTCCTTTTTCAGCGCCAGCGCGGAGGAGACGCGTGCCAAAAGTTCCACGCTCTTCACCGGCTTCGTGATGTAATCATTCGCTCCCGCCGCAAACGCAGATTGAAGGTTCGCGAGGTCGGTTTTGGCTGTGACCATGATGATGGGAATATCGCAAAGATGCGGCTGGCGCTTGATCTGACGACAGGCTTCGACTCCGTCCATGTCCGGCATGAGGACGTCCATCAGAATTAAGTCGATCTGGGTCGGTGGGTCCTGACCGTCCATGTCGAGCATAGGGAACGCAACCTTTGCCGAGTCGGCGCTTAGGAGGTCCGTATGGCCGGCCTTCCCAAGGATTGCACGGAGGAGTAGCTGTTGGTCTGGAGAGTCGTCGACGATAAGGATGCCCATGAGATTCCTGTCAGGCGCTCGCACATGCAGTACAAGCAATCACCTTTCAGTATAGCAGGTACCGATTGGGCTACTGGAGTTTGGCCCGGACGAGGTCGCTGATCTGTTTGCCGTCAACCATCTGTCCTGCTACACGGACCATCACGGCTTTCATCACCGCGCCCATCTCTTTCAGAGATCGAGCGCTGGTTTCCTGAATGACCGCATCCACGACCGTGGCAAGCTTTTCGAGAGAGAGGGCTTGAGGAAGATAGGATTCGAGAATGGTAATTTCCTGTCGTTCTTTTGCGGCGAGTTCTGCGCGATTACCTTTTTCAAAAAGCTCAACTGATTCCCGGCGTTGTTTGATCATGGTCGTCATCACGCGGCTCATTTCGGCATCGTCGAGATCCTTCTTGATCTCCA